>NZ_JBJHAC010000015.1:0-114741 GCF_054050835.1 Blastococcus sp. SYSU DS0510
GGTGCCGGGAAGGCCCCTGGCGTCAGTCTCTGAGACGGGCTCGAGCGCACCACGCAGTAACGAGCTCAGCCGGCCCCACGAGGATTTTCATCGTTCGAGGCGGCCTGGAACAGGCCATGGGTTCTCTCTCTGAGGGGGGCCGGTCGTGGTGAGCCGGCGGGACGACGGCACGGAGGTGCCGTGCGTCCCGGCCGGAGACGCGCTGCAGCCGGTGGCGGCCGCGCTCGCCCCGCTGGGCCCCGGGGAGCCCCTGCGGGCCTGGGACCTGCGCTGACGCCCGGCGGGGTGCCCACCGGCTCACTACGGTGGTGCGGACCCCGCTGCCGCGCGAGAGAAGGCCCCGGTGAGCACGCCCGCACCCGCACCCGACGCCCCCGCCACCGACGAGGCCACTGACCCGGCGCCCACGCCCTTCCACCGCCTGGCCGACTTCGTCGCCCTGCCGCGGATCGGTGGTCTCGCGCTCTCGCCGGACGGGACGCGGCTCGCGGTGCCGCTGCAGACGCTGGACCGCGAGGGCAAGAAGTGGCAGACGGCGCTGTGGGAGCTCGACCCGCAGGGGGTGCGCCCCGCCCGGCGGCTCACCCGTAGCGCGCCCGGTGAGTCGGCCCCGGCGTGGGCGCCGGACGGCTCGCTGCTGTTCACCTCCGCCCGGCCCGATCCCGGCGCCGACCCCGCAGCCGAGCCGAAGCCGGCGCTGTGGCGGCTCCCCGCGGACGGCGGCGAGGCGCGGCCGGTGCTCGCACGACCGGGCGGCATCGGCTCGTTCGCCGTCGCCGTCGACAGCGGCGACGTCGTCGTCGTCTCCGCGACCATGCCCGGTGGCTCGGCCCCGGACGCCGACGAGGAGCGGCGCAAGGCCCGGGCGGACGCCGGGGTCTCGGCGATCCTGCACGAGGCCTACCCGGTGCGGTACTGGGACCACGACCTCGGGCCCGCGGCGCCGCACCTCTTCTGGGCCGGGCAGCTGCCGGCCGAGGAGGAGCCGGCCGGTGGCGAACCGGTGGAGCTGCGCGACCTCACCCCGGACGCTCCGCCGCCGAACGGCTCCGGCGAGGACATCGCCCTCTCCCCCGACGGCACCCTCCTGGCCCGCGCCGAGGAGGTGCCCGACGGACCCGCCGGGCGGCGCACCCGGCTGGTGCTGGCCGAGACCGGCTCCGGGGCGACGCGCGTGCTGGTCGACGACCCGCTGGCCGACGTCTACGGGGCCGCCTTCTCCCCCGACGGCAACCGGCTCGTCTGCGTGCGGGAGGCGATGTCCTCCTACGCCGAGCCCCCGGACTACACCCTGCTGCTGGTCGACGTCGCCGACGGCACCGCGCGCGACCTCACCCCCGGCTTCGACCGCTGGCCCAGCGCACCGCAGTTCTCCGCCGACGGCGGCGCCGTCTACTTCCTCGCCGACGAGGACGGTCGCCACGCGGTCTTCCGCGTGCCCCTCGACAGCGGTGAGCCGCTGCGGCTGACCGGCGACGGCGCCTACAGCGACCTGCAGGTCGCCCGCGACGGGAGCGCGCTCTACGCCCTGCGCTCGGCGTACGACTCCCCGCCCGTGCCGGTGCGGCTGGACCCCGCGGCCCCGGTGCAGGAGCCCGAGCCGCTGCCCACCCCGGGGTCGGTCGACCGGCTGCCCGGGACGCTGCACGAGGTGCACGCCACCGCCGCCGACGGGGCACGGGTGCAGTCGTGGCTGGTGCTTCCCGAGGGCGCCTCGGCCGACTCCCCCGCGCCCCTGGTGCTCTGGATCCACGGCGGGCCGCTGATGAGCTGGAACTCCTGGTCGTGGCGCTGGTGCCCGTGGGTGCTGGCGGCCCAGGGCTACGCGGTGCTGCTGCCCAACCCCGCGCTCTCCCAGGGCTTCGGCCAGGAGTTCGTGCGCCGAGGTTGGGGTGAGTGGGGCGACGCTCCCTACACCGACCTGATGGCCGCCGTGGACGCGGCCGAGCAGCGGCCCGACGTCGACGCCACGCGCACAGCGGCGATGGGTGGCTCGTTCGGCGGCTACATGGCCAACTGGGTGGCCACGCAGACCGACCGGTTCCGGGCGATCGTCACCCACGCCAGCCTGTGGAACCTGGAGCAGTTCACCGGCACGACCGACGCGGCGTACTACTGGGAGAAGGAGTGGGGCGACCCGTTCACCGAGCCCCGGCGGTACGAGCAGAACTCGCCGCACCGCTACGTCGACCAGATCCGCACGCCGATGCTGGTCATCCACGGCGACAAGGACTACCGGGTGCCGATCGGCGAGGCGCTGGCGCTCTGGTACGGCCTGCAGAAACGCGGGGTGCCGTCCAAGTTCCTCTACTTCCCCGACGAGAACCACTGGGTGCTGACGCCGGGGAACAGCCGGATCTGGTACGAGACCGTGCTGGCCTTCCTCGCCGAGCACGTGCTCGGCGATCCGTGGCGGCGGCCTGAGCTGCTCTGACCCCGGGTCGGCGGTCACGCCGGCCCTCCGCCGGAGGGTGGCTCGGCGGCCTGCTCGAGCAGGTCGCGGAGCCCCGCGGGCGGCAGGCACGCGTCCAGCGCCTGCCGCAGCAGCCGCGCCAGCGTGTGGTCCGGGTCGCTGTCCAGTGCCCGGTCGAGGGCGATCCCGGCCATCGCGCCGTCGCCGCGCAACCAGGCGCTGACCGCCAGCAGGGTGGCCGGCGCCGCGTCCAGCGGCGCCGGCACCCGCCGGGCGCACACCGTCCAGAGCACCTCCGCGGCCGCCGCGTCGGCCCCGAGCGCCAGCTGCAGGGCGCGGTCGCGCACCCGCACATCCCGCAGCGCCCAGCCCAGCGCCGCGAGCTCGTCGTCGTCCAGCGGGCCCTCGCCGGACGGGCCGGGCCGGCAGCGGGCGACCGCCCGCCGCACCGCCGCCCACGACTCCTCGGTCAGCGCCGGCCACCCCACCTCCCGGAGCCGGGCGGCGCGACCGGACGCGGCGCGGACGCAGGCCTCCCGCATGCCCGCGGCCGAGCCGGGCGGAGCGTCGAGCCGCTCGGCCAGGGCGGCGCGGTCGGGGGCGACCACCTGCCCGGTGCACACCGCCGCGGCTGCCAGCGCGCTGACGCCACCGGGCAGCGGGGTCCCCGCCGACGGGGCGCAACAGGTGTGCGGGCAGTCGTAGGACCACCAGCGCCCGCGCCGGACCAGCAGCACGTCGCGCGCGGCGACGCCCGCCGCGGCCAGGGCCTGCACGAGCTCGTGCACCAGCGGCCGGTGCGGCAGGACGACCGGCTCCTCCCCCGCCGGCGCCGGGTCGTCGGGCGCCTCGGACACCACGAGGAGCAGCGCGGCCGCGGGCCGGTCGCGCCGCAGGCTGCCGACCAGCAGGCGCGCCGCCCGCGCGCCCTCCGCGGGCGGGGGCAGGTCGCCCCGGACGGTGAGCCCGACCCGGCCACCCGAGGGCCCGCCCAGCCCGACGAGCACCACCGACTCGGCCGGGTGGAAGCCCAGCAGGTGCGGCAGCGCGGCGGCCACCTCACCGGGGTCGGAGAGCCGGATCTCCAGCTGGTCGGCGGGCTGCTGCGCGGTGGGGACGTCCATGGGCATCGACCCTGGGGCGCCCGGGTGCCGGCGGACAGCACCCGGCGGGATCTGTGGACGGCGGCCGGCGCTGTGGACGCGACGGACGGGGCGGTTCAGCCCAGGGCGTCGGCCTGGACCTCGTAGGCCTGCTCGAGCAGCTCCGCGAAGGCCGCCGGGTCGCCCGCCGGGGCACCGCCGAGACCGGTGTCCACCGAGAGCAGGACCAGCGCCCGGTCGTCGTCCTCCACCGCCGCGACCAGCGTCGGCACCGTCACGCGCGTCCCGTCCGGAGCGGCGATCGTGGTCGTGTAGCGCAGCAGCGCCGAGCCGTCGCCCAGCTCGGCCACCGGCAGCTCCTCGAAGGTGATCGTCGCCTCCCCCAGCCGCGGGGAGGTGAGCCGCGCCTCGGGGCACCGCTCGGCGGCGCCGGCCAACTGCTCGACGGCTTCGCCGACCGGGCCACCGCGCACCAGCATCTGCACCGTCGTCGTCGACCCGGTCGTGGCGCTCTGCGCGGCGACGTCGTCGAAGGCGTCCAGGGCCGGCTGGGTGCCGTCGACGGCGGCCCGGCAGCTCTCCGGGGTGATGATCACGTCGGCCCCGCTGCCGACGATGCCCGATCCCACGCGCAACTGCTCCGGCGAGAGGGCGAGCACGGTCGCGCCGGGCCCGAAGGCGTCCGCGGGCAGCAGCCCCGACGCGAGGTCGGGTGCCCTCGTCGCCTGCGCGGAGGACGCTGCCGCCGCGGACGACGCCGAGGAGGCGGCCGCGGCGGTGCGGTCCGAGGCATCCCCGCCGCAGCCGGCCAGCAGCAGGGCCGCGGCCGGGCCGGCCACGAGGACGCCGGTCACGCGGTGCGCGGAGGTCATGCCCGCCGACGCTAGTCGCCGGGGCGCCGCCCCGGTGGTCACATCCGGTGCTGGATCGCCGTCCGCGCCGCCAGGATCGGGCGCACGTGCTCGGCGATGACCGCCAGGTGCACGGGGTCCTGCGCGTAGCGGTGGAAGGCCTCGACGTCGGGGAACTCGGCGATCAGCACGCTGTCGGCGTTGCCGTCGACCAGGTGGGCGTCGTCGGCGACGACCAGCGAGGTCATCCCGCCGACCGTGCGCCGCAGGTCGCGCAGCGCTTCGACCGTGCGCGCCCGCCGCTCGGCGTCGGCGTCCGGGGACCAGGTGAAGAGGACGACGTGACGGATCATGCGGGAACTCTGCCAGCCGCGCCCTCCTCCGGCCGGGTGGCACCCCTACCGGCTGGTAGCCGGACGCCGGTGCGCGGTCGTTAGAGTCCGTCCCCATGGGACGGTCGTTGCGCATCGCACTGCTGTCCTACCGCAGCAAGCCGCACAGCGGCGGCCAGGGCATCTACGTCCGGGCGCTCTCCCGCGAGCTGCGCGAACTCGGTCACCGCGTCGAGGTGCTCAGCGGCCAGCCCTACCCGGAGCTCGACGAGGGCGTGCCGCTCACCCGCGTGCCGAGCCTGGACCTCTACCGGGAGCCCGACCCCTTCCGCACCCCGCGCCCCTCGGAGATCCGCGACTGGGTGGACGTCGCCGAGTGGGCCACGATGTGCACCGCCGGTTTCCCCGAGCCGATGACCTTCACCCTGCGCGCAGCACGGCACCTGCTGCCCCGGGCCGGCGAGTTCGACGTCGTGCACGACAACCAGTCGCTGGGCTACGGCCTGCTCCGGCTGGTGCGGGCCGGCGTCCCCACCGTCGCCACCGTGCACCACCCGATCGCCATCGACCGCGACCTGGAGCTGGCCGCGGCGCCCACCCTGCGCCGCGCGCTGACCCTGCGCCGCTGGTACGCCTTCACCCGGATGCAGGCGAGGGTGGTCCGGCAGCTGGACGCCGTCACCACCGTGTCGGAGAACTCCCGCCGCGACATCGCAGCCCACATGGGCCTGGCGCCGGACCGGATGACCGTCATCCCGGTCGGCATCGACCCCGACCGGTTCACCCCGCCGCCGGCCGGCCGGCCCCGCGAGACCGACTCGATCCTCGCGATCACCAGCGCCGACGTCCCGCTGAAGGGGCTCGTGCACCTGCTGGAGGCGCTGGCCAAGCTGCGCACCGAGCGGCCCGTGGTGCTCAC
The DNA here is from genome assembly GCF_054050835.1 of Blastococcus sp. SYSU DS0510. Taxonomy (NCBI): domain Bacteria; kingdom Bacillati; phylum Actinomycetota; class Actinomycetes; order Geodermatophilales; family Geodermatophilaceae; genus Blastococcus; species Blastococcus sp. SYSU DS0510. The sequence goes on from NZ_JBJHAC010000015.1 coordinate 5,619, forward strand.
CGTCGTCGGCAGCACCCGCCCCGGCGGCCCCGCCGAGGCGGCCCTGGACCGGCTGGGCCTGCGCGACGCGGTCCGCTTCACCGGCCCGGTGCCCGAGGAGGAGCTCGTCGGGCTCTTCCAGCGGGCCACCCTGGTGGCGATCCCGTCGCTCTACGAGGGGTTCTCCCTGCCGGCCGTGGAGGCCATGGCGTGCGCGACCCCGCTCGTGACCACCGACGCCGGCGCGCTGCCCGAGGTCGTCGGCACCAAGGCGGGGCTGCGGGTCCGGGCCGGTGACGTCGGCGAGCTCACCGCCGCCCTGCAGCTGGTCCTCGACTCCCCCTCGCTCGCCGAGCAGCTGGGGCGCGCCGGCCGCCGGCGGGTCCTGGACACCTACACCTGGCGGGCCACGGCGGAGCGCACCGCCGACTGGTACGCCGAGACGCTGGACCGGAAGGGCGACCCGTGCTGACCGTCGACTACGAGCGGCTCGACCTGCGCCCGGGGATGACCGTCCTCGACCTGGGCTGCGGCGAGGGCAGGCACGCCTTCGAGGCCTACCGGCGTGGCGCCCGCGTGGTCGCCGTCGACTGGGGGCAGCAGGAGGTCGAGACGACGAAGCGGTGGCTGGGCGCGATCGCCGAGGCGGGCGAGGCCCCGGGAGGTGCGCGCTTCGAGGTGGTGCGGGGTGACCTGCTGCACCTGCCCTTCCCCGACGCCAGCGTCGACCGGGTCATGGCCTCGGAGGTGCTCGAGCACGTCCCCGACGACGCCACGGCGATGGCCGAGATCGTCCGCGTGCTCAAGCCGGGCGGCCGGGTCGCGGTGACCGTGCCGCGCTACGGCCCCGAGCGGGTCTGCTGGGCACTGTCGGACGCCTACCACGCCAACGAGGGCGGGCACATCCGCATCTACCGCGGCGACGTGCTGCGGGCACGGCTGACCGCCGCCGGCCTGGTGCCCGGGGCGAGCCACCACGCGCACGCCCTCCACGCCCCGTACTGGTGGCTCAAGTGCGCCGTCGGCGTCGAGAAGGACTCCGCGGCCGTGCGGGCCTACCACCGGCTGCTGGTCTGGGACCTCACGAGGCGCCCGTGGATCACGCGGACGGCCGAGCGCCTGCTGGACCCCCTCGTCGGCAAGAGCTTCGTCGTCTACGCCGACAAGCCCGCCGGGGTCACGCCCGCCGCCGCCGGGCTGGAGCGGGAGCGGTCCGCTGCCGCCCGCTGACCGGCGCCGCGTGGTCCTCCCGGAGCTGCCGGGGGTCCTCGGGGCCGACCAGGTGCGCCGGACCGTGGCCTGGATCGCCGGTGAGCAGCACCGCGACGGCGCGCTCCCCTGGTTCACCGGCGGGCAGCTCGACCCGTGGGACTCCGTCGAGGCGGCGATGGCCCTGGACCTCGGCGGCGAGCACCTCCGCGCCGCGGCGGCGTATCGCTGGCTGGCCGGCCGGCAGCGGCGCGACGGGAGCTGGGCGGCCGAGTACCGCGGGGGCGTGGAGACCGCGCCGGCCGCGGAGAGCAACCACGCCGGGTACCTGGCGGTCGGCCTCTGGCACTCCTGGCTGACCAGCGGCGACGAGGAGCTGGTCACCGACCTGTGGCCGGCGGTGCGCGCCGGGCTGGACCTCGTCACCCGGATGCAGCTGCCCGGTGGCGCCATCTCCTGGGCGTTGCGGCCCGACGGCACCCCCGACGACCTGGCGCTGCTCACCGGCAGCGCCAGCCTGTTCCAGGCGCTGCGCTGCGGGCTGGCGCTGGCCGAGCTGACCGGTGAGGCGCAGCCGGACTGGGAGCTGGCCGTCGCCGACCTGGGGACGGCGCTGCGCGGCCGGCCGGAGGCCTTCGCCGACCGCTCCCGCTACTCGATGGACTGGTACTACCCGGTGCTCGCCGGCGCGGTCACCGGCGAGGCCGCCCGCGAGCGGCTAGCCGCCGACTGGGACCGCTTCGTCGTCCCCGGGCTCGGCATCCGCTGCGTCGCCGACCGGCCGTGGGTGACCGGGGCGGAGACGTGCGAGCTCGCGCTGGCCCTCGTCGTCGCCGGGCAGCGCGACGCCGCTCTGGAGCAGGTCGCGGCCATGCAGCACCTGCGCGGCCCCGACGGCGCCTACTGGACCGGCTTCGTCTACCCGGACGACGCGCGGTGGCCCGTCGAGCGCACCACCTGGACGGCGGCCGCCGTCCTGCTGGCCGCCGACGCGCTGTCCGGCGCCTCCCCCGCCAGCGTCCTGTTCGCCGTGCCGGAGGCCCTGCCGGCCGCGGGCATGGTCGATGCCACCACCCCGGTTGATTGGCTGGCGGGAGGTGCGGGCACGGTGTCCCCGTGAGCGCGCCCCCCGGCACCGGCCGATCCCCGCACCCCTCCGCCGACGTCACCGTGGTGGTCGCCAGCCGCAACCGCCGCGAGGACCTGCTGGCGACCCTGCCGCGCCACGAGGCCCCGGTGGTGCTGGTCGACAACGCCTCCACCGACGGCACGGTCGAGGCGGTGCGGCAGGCGCACCCCGAGGTGGCCCTGCTGCCGCTGGAGCGCAACGAGGGCGCCCACGGCCGCACACTGGGCGCCGCACGCGCCCGCACCCCCTTCCTCGCCTTCGCCGACGACGACTCGTGGTGGGCGCCGGGCGACCTCGCCCGCGCCGTGGCGATCATGCGGGCCCACCCCCGGCTGGCCCTGCTCAACGCCCGCATCCTGGTCGGGGCCGAGGAGCGGCTCGACCCCGTCTGCGAGGAGATGGCCGCGAGCCCGCTCGGCACCGCCCACGACCTGCCGGGCCCCTCGCTGCTGGGCTTCGTGGCCTGCGCCGCCCTCGTGCGCACCGAGGCCTTCGAGGCCGTCGGCGGCTTCGACCCGGTGGTCCGGTTCCCCGGCGAGGAGGAGCGGCTCGCCCTGGACCTGGCCGCCGCCGGGTGGGGCCTGGCCTACGTCGACGAGGTGACCGTGCACCACCACCCGTCCCCCCGGCGCGACGCGCCCGGCATCCGGCAGGCGGGGCTCTGGCGCAGCCGGCTGCTCACCGCGGCGATGCGCCTCCCGGCGCTGGACGTCGCACGCACGGCGGGGCGGGCCGCGCGCGCCGGCCGCCCGGGCGTCGAGGGGCTGCTGCGGGCGCTGCCCGACGCCCCGGCCGCGCTGCGCCGGCGGGAGACGGTGCCCCCCTCGGTGCGGGCGGGCCTGCGGGTGCTGGACGGTGAGCGCCCGTGAGCACGGCCGGCACGACCTCTCCGGCGCCGGCCGGCGACCGCGCCACCGGCCCGGACCCGCGCGTCGCCGTCGTCGTCATCACCCACCAGCGGCGCGACGAGCTGCTGCTGGCGCTCCGGCGGCTGGTGGCCCTCCCCGAGCAGCCGCACGTCGTGGTCGTGGACAACGGCTCCACCGACGGGACCGCCGACGCCGTGCGCGCGCGGTTCCCGCAGGTGGAGCTGATCGCCAGCCCCGAGAACCTGGGTGCGGTAGGCCGCAACCTCGGCGTCGCCCGGCTCGACACCCCCTACGTCGCCTTCTGCGACGACGACACCTGGTGGGAGCCGGGCTCGCTGCGCGCCGCGGCCGACGTCCTGGACGCCCATCCGCGGCTGGCGATCGTCACTGCCCGCATCGTGGTGGAGCCCGGGGGCACCGAGGACCCGATCGTCGCCGAGCTGCGCGACTCGCCCGTGCGCGGCGCCGACTGGCTGCCCGGGCCCGCCCTCGGCTCGTTCCTGGCCGGCGCCTCCGTGCTGCGCCGGGAGGCCTTCACCGAGGTCGGCGGATTCTCCGAGCGGCTCTGGCTGGGCGGCGAGGAGGAGCTGATGGCCGGCGACCTGGCCGCGCGCGGCTGGGAGCTGTGCTATCTCGAGCAGCTCACCCTCCACCACCAGGCGAGCACCGCCCGGGACCCGCACAAGAGGCGGGCCGACGGCATCCGCAACACGCTGTGGACCACCTGGCTGCGGCGGCCGGTCCGCCCCGCGCTGCGTCGCACCCTGCACCTGCTGCGGACCGTGCCGCGGGACCGGGTGACCGCCCGCGGCCTGCTCCAGGCGGCCCGCGGCCTGCCCTGGGTGCTGCGCGAGCGGCGGGTGCTGCCGCCGCACGCGGAGGCCCGCTTCGCCGCTCTGGAGGAGGCGCAGCGGAACTCGACCGCCCGCCGCTACGTCAGCTGAACCGCAGCGTGTGCGCTGACGCGGGGGTTCCGTTGCCGGGAACACCCCCTCAGCGCACACGCCCGGGTCAGCGGGCGCAGCGGATGCAGGTGCGGGCGGTGGGTCGGGCGGCGAGCCGCTCCGGCGCGATCGGCCGGCCGCAGGTCTCGCAGCGGCCGTAGGTGCCGTTCTCCACGGCGACCACCGCGGCGTCGGCGTCGGCCAGCCGGCGGCGCGCCTGCTCCAGCAGCGCGGCCACCTGCTGCCGCTCGAAGGCGATGGTGGCGCCCTCGGGATCGTGCTCGTCGTCGGCGTTGGACGCCTGCGACGCCGCGACGATCGCATCGAACTCGCGGGTCAGCGCCTCGATCTGCGCCAGCGCCTCCACCCGGGCGCGGGAGAGGTGGTCGGGTGGGAGCACCGGCCCATCCTGCACCCCCGTGCCGGCAGGACGACGTCTCGGCGCGGGCTCAGCTGGTGCGGCGCAGCAGCCGCAGCGACCCCGTGCCCGGCAGCTCCTCGAACTCCCCGCTCTCCAGCACCCGGCGGTACACCCCGTAGGGCGCCTGGCCGCCGTCGGCCGGGTCGGGGAAGACGTCGTGGATGGCGAGGGTGCCGCCGACGGCCAGCTTGGCCACCCAGGCGTCCTGGTCGCGGCGCGCGGACTCCTCGGTGTGGCTGCCGTCGAGGAACAGCAGCGCCAGGGGCGTGCTCCACAGCGGGGCGAGGGTCTCCGACCGGGTGACGACGGCGACGACGACGTCCTCGGCGCCGGCGTCGGCGATGGTCCGGCGGAACCGCGGCAGGGTGTCGATCCGCCCGACCGCGGGGTCGACCAGCGACGGGTCGTGGTACTCCCAGCCCGGCTGGTGCTCCTCGGAGCCGCGGTGGTGGTCGACGGTGACCACCTGGCGGCCGGTCTCCCGCGCGGCGGCGGCCAGGTAGAGCGCCGACTTCCCCATCCAGCTGCCGACCTCCAGCAGCGGGCCCGGGACGGCGACGGTGCGCGCGGCCTCGTGCAGGGCGCGGCCCTCGTCGTCGGGCATGAAGCCGGGAGCGGCCTGGGCGGCGGCGAGCAGTTGAAGGACCGCGTCCCGCTCGGCCCCCTGCAGGGGCCCGCCGCGAGCGTGCGAGCGGTGGGGGGCAGGGGGTCCTTCCTGGGGCCGGTCGGTCGTCACCGGGCGAATCTAGTCCGCAACGCGGTGACGCTGCGCTCGGTGGCCGCCCCCGCCTGGGTGTCCGCGGCCTTGGCGAAGAAGGCGCCGGCCGCCGTCGTCACCGGGACGGCGAGCACCAGCGCGATCGCCCCGACCAGCGTGCGGATGACCTCCTCAGCCAGCGCCGAGGAGGTGAGCACGACGTTCCAGGGCTGCGCGTAGAGCTCGAACAGGAGCAGCAGCGGCAGCGCGGCACCGGAGTAGGCGAAGACGATCGTGTAGACGGTGGAGGCGATGTGGTCGCGCCCCACGGTCATCCCGCGGGTGTAGAGCTCGCGCCAGGTCATCGACGGGTCCACCTCGTGCAGCTGCCAGATCGCCGAGGCCTGGGTGATCGTGACGTCGTTGAGCACGCCCAGCCCGGCGACCACCATGCCGGCCAGCACGAGGCCGGAGAAGGCGAGCGTCGGGTCGTAGGTCTGCAGCTGCACCGTCTCCTCGCTGGTCAGCCCGGTGAGCCGCGCGGTCTGCACCGCGAGCGCCCCCATGACGGCGACCAGGGCCAGCCCGAAGAGGGTGCCGACCAGCGCCGTCGTCGTCCGCGCGGAGAACCCGTGCGCGAGGTAGAGGACGACGAACATGATGGCCGCCGAGCCGACGAGGGTGACCAGCACCGGTGAGCCCTCCCCGAGCAGCCCGGGCAGCACGAACTGCAGGAGCACGAGGAAGGCGAACGCCAGCCCGAGCAGCGAGGCCAGGCCGCGCAGCCGGGCGACCAGGCCCACGACGACCGCGAAGACGATCGCCAGGGTCACCATGGGGAGGTCGCGGGCGAAGTCGAAGAACCCGTAGGTGACGCCGCCCTCGGCTGCCGCGTCCCGGGTCAGGACGAGCGTGTCGCCCTCCTCGACCCCGTTGGCCACCACCACCGCGTCGAGGTCGAGCTGGACGAACTCACCCTCGCCGTCGCCGTCGAGCACCTCCACGACGGCGGTCGCACAGGTCGCCGGCCGGCCCTCGACGCCGCAGTCGTACTCCTCCAGGGCGGCGACCCGGCCGTCCGGGTAGGTGGTCCCCGGCGGCAGCGCCTGCTCCGCCGCCAGCTGGGCGCGGGTCGGCTCGCCGCTGGGCCACAGGACGAACAGCCCGACGACGGTGGCCAGCCCCACGGGGACGAGGACCAGCAGCATCAGCCACACCGCCCGCCGGCGGCGGTTCAGCGCCTCGGGGCTGGGCGGTGGCGCGTCGGGGTCGGGGCCGTGGACGTGGGCGTGCGGATCGCTGGCGGGCACCCGGTCAGGCTAGGAGCCGGGCAGCCGGGAGCCGCGCGGGCGTGCGGATCAGGTGTGTCGGGGATCCCGCGGTGCGGGGCCGCCGCCGCCCGACGGCTCCGCGACCACCCGGCCGTCGGCGGCGACCACGGTGAAGCGGTGCCACAGCCCGGTGAGCTGCAGGGGGCGGGAGACCGAGGGGGGTGGGTCCACCAGGACCGTCTCGATGGCCCGCGGCACCCCGAGCTTCTGCAGCTGCACCAGCACCGCCAGGCCGGCGGAGTTCATGAAGCCGACGTCGCGCAGGTGCAGCTCCACCCGCCGCAGGGAGTGCTCGGTGAGCAGCAGGTCGGTGAGGACCCGGACGAGGGGGCGGCGCGCGGCCTCGGTCAGCTCCCCGCCGACGACCAGCCGCACCGTCTCCCCCTCGACCGTGTGCGAGACGGAGGGCTCGGCGGGCGGCGCGTCATCGGTGGGCGCTTCCTGGCGCGGCAGGTCGTTGGTCGTCTCCTCCACGCCAGCGTCCTGCCCCGCACAGCGGCGGTTCACGCACCCGCCGCCCGCGCGACGCGACGGGAACCTCGGGAACATTTCGCGGACGAAGACGTTTACCAAGGTGCGCGACCGAGGTAATCTCCAGTTGCCACTAGAGGTTCATCCTCGGGCAGCGAACAACAGCACGACCGTCACAGGAGGTTCCAGCCATGATGCTGACCGCTTACGACCCGTTCGCCGCCACGTCCGCCGCCTTCCGCGCGCTGGACCAGCTCACCGGTCGGGGCGGCACCGCCACCGCCCGGGCGCTTTCGGGCATGCCGATGGACGCCTACCGGGTCGGCGACAACTTCGTCGCCCACTTCGACCTGCCCGGCGTGGACCCCGGGTCGATCGATCTCTCCGTCGAGGGCAACACCCTCACCGTGAGCGCCGAGCGCTCGGTCCCCCAGCTGGAGAACGCCGAGTGGACCGTCGCCGAGCGACCCTTCGGCAGCTACACCCGCCAGCTGGTGCTCGGCCGCAGCCTCGACACCGACCGGCTCGAGGCGAGCTACCACGACGGGGTGCTGACCATCAGCATCCCGGTGGCGGAGAAGGCGAAGGCGCGCCGGATCACCGTGACCCGCGCCGACGCACCCGCCCAGGTCGAGGCCCGCACGATCGAGGGCGAGTCCCAGCAGGAGGCCAAGGCGGTCGAGAGCTGACCGCGGCCGAACCGGCAGCACCGCAGGGGCCGGGCCCGTCCGGGGCCCGGCCCCTGCGCCGTTCCCGACCCGCCCACCGGGCCACCACCCACGAGGACAGGAGCGCGCCGCGATGACACCCGAGGAGCAGGACCCGCTGCGCCGGCTGGACGACCCGGAGTACCCGGCGCTCACCATGAGCCAGGCCGCCGAGCTGCTCGGCGTGCAGGCCGCCTTCCTGCGCAGCCTCGACGGCTCCGGCGTCCTCTCCCCGCACCGCTCCCCCGGCGGCCACCGGCGCTACTCCCGCCGGCAGCTGGAGCTCGCCGCGCGCATGCGGGGTCTGCTGGACGACGGGCACCCGGTCGCGTCCGCCGAGGTCATCGTCGGCCTGCAGGACGAGCTCGCCGCGGCCCGCGCCGACCTCGCCCGGCTGCAGGAGGAGCCGCAGGACCCGAACCCGGTGGACGGATGAACCCTAGGGGGGTATGGTTCATCCCGGTGTCGCAGGGTGCGGCGCCGGCAGGAGGGACGACGTGGAGACCACCGACGGTGCCTGCACCGGCCACGACCACGCGCACGGGTACATCCACCGCAAGGACGACTACCTCAAGCGCCTGCGGCGGATCGAGGGGCAGGCCCGTGGTCTGCAGCGCATGGTGGAGGACGAGAAGTACTGCATCGACATCCTCACCCAGGTCTCGGCGATGACCAAGGCGCTGCAGGCGGTCTCGCTCGGGTTGCTCGAGGAGCACCTGAGCCACTGCGTCGTCGACGCCGCGCGCGCCGGCGGCCGCGAGGCCGAGGAGAAGGTCCGCGAGGCCACCGACGCGATCGCCCGCCTCGTCCGCTCCTGACCACCCGAACCCGAGAGGAACCCCCATGACCACCACCAGCTACACCGTCACCGGCATGACCTGCGGCCACTGCGTGGGCGCGGTGACCGAGGAGGTCTCGCAGGTGCCCGGCGTGACCGGCGTCGAGGTCGACCTCGCCACCGGCGGGCTCACCGTCAGCAGCGAGCAGCCGGTCGACGACGCCGCCGTCCGCGCCGCGGTCGAGGAGGCCGGATACGAGGTGAGCGGCCGCTGACGCGGCCGGCGCCATGAACGCACCCGCGAAGATCGCCGCCTTCGCCGTCGGCCTGGTCGCCGTCTTCGGCGCGGCGGTCGGCGTGGGCTCCGCGGTCGGCCCCACCGGCACGGTCGAGGCCCCGGCCGGAGCCGGGCACGGGGACGGCGACGGGCACGGGGACGGCGGCCACGACGCCGCCGCCCCGGCCGCCGTGGAGGCCCCCGCCGGCCTCCAGGTGAGCGAGGACGGCTACACCCTCGCCCTCGCCGACGGCACCGCCCCGGCCGGCCCCTCCACCGAGGTCGCCTTCCGCGTCCTGGGGCCCGACGGCTCCCCGGTCACGGCCTACGAGACCGACCACGACGTCGACCTGCACCTGGTCGCGGTCCGCCGCGACCTCACCGGCTACCAGCACGTGCACCCCCGGCTCGGCGAGGACGGCGTCTGGCGCGCGCCCGTGGAGCTCGAGCCGGGCAGCTGGCGGCTCTTCGCCGACTTCACCGCCGCGGCCGATGGCGAGAACCGCGTCCTGGGCGCCGACCTCGCCATTCCCGGCCCCTACGACCCCGCTCCCGTGCCGGCCCCCTCGCGGGTGGCGGAGGTCGACGGCTACACCGTCGTCCTCACCGGCGGGCTCACCCCGGGCGGAGAGTCGGAGCTGACGCTGAGCGTGAGCCGGGACGGCGTCCCGGTCACCGACCTGCAGCCGTATCTCGGCGCCTACGGGCACCTGGTCGCCCTGCGGGACGGGGACCTCGCCTACCTGCACGTCCACCCCGCCGAGCACGAGGGCACCCGGGCCGTTCCCGGGCCGCACGTCCCCTTCACCACCACCGCCCCCTCGGCGGGCACCTACCGGCTGTTCCTGGACTTCCGGCACGACGACGCCGTGCACACGGCCGCCTTCACGGTGACCGCCGAGCACTCGGAGGAGCACCCCTGATGACCACCGCCCCCGGCAGCGCCACCAGCGACGTCGAGCTGCTCATCGGCGGCATGACCTGCGCGTCCTGCGCGGCCCGCGTCGAGAAGAAGCTCAACAAGATCGAGGGCGTCACCGCCACGGTCAACTACGCCACCGAGAAGGCGAAGGTCAGCTACGCCGACGGCGTGAGCACCGAGGACCTCATCGCCACGGTGGAGAAGACCGGCTACACCGCCCGGCTGCCCCAGCGGCCCCGTGCAGAGGCTCACCCCGAGCCCGCGGGGGCTGAGGAGGACGGGGCCCTGCTCCGGGCGTTGCGCACCCGGCTGGTCGTCTCGACGCTGCTCACCGTCCCGGTGGTCGCCATGGCGATGGCGCCGGCACTGCAGTTCCAGTACTGGCAGTGGCTCTCCCTCACCCTGGCCGCACCGGTCGTCGTGTGGGGCGGGCTGCCGTTCCACCGGGCCGCGTGGACCAACCTGCGCCACGGCGCGGCGACCATGGACACCCTGGTCTCCCTCGGCACGCTCGCGGCCTTCGGCTGGTCTCTGTACGCGCTGTTCTGGGGCACCGCCGGCGTCCCGGGGATGACGCACCCGTTCGAGCTCACCATCGCCCGCACCGACGGCAGCGCGAACATCTACCTCGAGGCCGCGGCCGGGGTGACGACGTTCATCCTCGCCGGGCGCTGGTTCGAGGCGCGGTCCAAGCGGCGGGCCGGCGCGGCGCTGCGGGCGCTGCTCGAGCTCGGCGCCAAGGAGGTCTCCGTGCTGCGCGGGGGCAGCGAGCAGCGCGTCCCCGTCGCCGAGCTCGCGGCGGGCGACCGCTTCGTCGTCCGCCCGGGCGAGAAGCTCGCCGCCGACGGCGAGGTCACCGAGGGCTCCTCCGCCGTCGACGCCTCGATGCTGACCGGCGAGTCCGTACCGGTCGAGGTCCGCCCCGGCGACACCGTCACCGGGGGCACCGTCAACGCCGGGGGCCGGCTGGTCGTGCGGGCCACCCGGGTGGGCAGCGAGACGCAGCTGGCGCAGATGGCCCGGCTGGTCGAGGAGGCGCAGAACGGCAAGGCCGAGGTGCAGCGCCTGGCCGACCGCATCTCCGGGGTCTTCGTGCCCGTCGTGCTGGCGCTGACCGCGGCCACCCTCGGCTTCTGGATCGGCACGGGCGCGGGGCTCCCGGCCGCCTTCACCGCCGCGGTGGCGGTGCTGATCATCGCCTGCCCCTGCGCCCTGGGTCTGGCCACCCCGACCGCGCTGATGGTCGGCACCGGCCGCGGCGCCCAGCTCGGCATCCTCATCAAGGGCCCCGAGGTGCTGGAGTCCACCCGCCGGGTCGACACCGTCGTCCTGGACAAGACCGGCACCGTCACCACGGGCCGCATGACGCTGCTGGACGTCGTCCCCGCCCCCGGCGAGGACCCCGACCGCGTGCTGCGGCTGGCCGGCGCGCTCGAGGCCGCCTCGGAGCACCCGATCGCCCGTGCCGTCGCCGCCGGCGCCGCCGAGCGCACCGGCGAGCTCCCCCCGGTGGCCGACTTCACCAACGTCGAGGGCCTGGGTGTCCAGGGCGTCGTCGAGGGCGCGGCGGTGGTCGTCGGCCGCCGGCGGCTGCTGGCCGACTGGTCGCTCCCGCTGTCCGAGGAGCTGGTCCGCGCCACCGACGAGGCGGAGGCGGCCGGGCGCACCGCCGTCGCCGTCGGGTGGGACGGCGCCGCCCGCGGCGTGCTCGTGGTCGCCGACGCGGTGAAGGACACCTCGGCGACGGCGATCGCCCAGCTCCGCGCGCTCGGGCTGACCCCGATCCTGCTCACCGGCGACAACGAGCGGGCCGCACGGGCGGTCGCCACCGAGGTGGGCATCGACGAGGTCGTCGCCGAGGTGCTGCCGCGGGACAAGGTCGACGTCGTCCGCCGGTTGCAGGAGGAGGGCCGGACCGTCGCGATGGTCGGGGACGGCGTGAACGACGCCCCGGCGCTGGCCCAGGCCGACCTGGGCCTGGCGATGGGCACCGGCACGGACGTCGCGATCCAGGCGAGCGACCTGACCCTGGTGCGGGGCGACCTGCGGGTGGCCGCGGACGCCATCCGGCTGGCCCGGCGGACGCTGGCCACCATCAAGGGCAACCTGTTCTGGGCGTTCGCGTACAACGTCGCCGCCCTGCCGCTGGCCGCCACCGGGCTGCTCAACCCGATGATCGCCGGCGCCGCCATGGCGTTCAGCTCGGTGTTCGTCGTCTCCAACAGCCTGCGGCTGCGCGGCTTCGCGCCGCTGCCCGAGAACCGGGACGCCGCCCTGGCCGTGCCCGGGGGTCACCGCGCCGACGCGCGCACCCCGGCCTGACCGGGCCCACCGCCGGTCCCGGCCACCGTCCGGCACAGTTGCCCTCTGCCCACGCCCGCGGGGCAGAGCGCTACCGCTCGAGGACCCACCCACCGCCCCGGAGGCCACCCCATGAGGAACGTGCAGCGAGCGACGGTCCGCACCCTCGCGACGGCCGGGCTGGCCGCCGGCCTGGCGCTGGTGCTCCGGCCGCAGGGGGTGGTCGCCGCGATCGACCCGCGGTTCCCCCGCGAGCGGCGCTGGGTGGCCCGGGTGCTCGGTGCCCGGCTGGTGGTCCAGCACGGAGCGGTCCTCGTCTCCCCGGGCCCGCGGACGCTGCGGTTCGCGGCGGCCGTGGACGGGCTGCACGCGGCGAGCATGCTGCCGGCGCTCGCCCTCCCCCGCTACCGCCGGGCCGCCCTGGTCAGCGGCGGGGTCGCGGCCGCCACCGCGGCCGTCCTCGGCGTCGCGGCGCGGTCAGAGCGCCGGTAGCAGCAGGAGCGCCGTCGGCACCAGCAGCAGCAGGACCGCCGCGGCCAGCGCCGCCGCACGCGCCGGCGGCGGGAGGGGGTCGGCCGGCTCCAGCAGCCGCACCACCCGGGCCCGGACCCCGGGCCCGGCCACCGCGAGGGCCCCGGTCGGCACCCCGCCGGCACCCCCCGCGGCCGCGACGATCGCCTCCGCCAGCGTGCGGCGCGGAGCGGAGCCGCGCAGCGAGCCCAGGGCCACGTCGTCCGCCCGCATCTCGACCAGCTCGCGGACCGCCCCGTAGGCGCGCTCGGCCGCCGGCAGCACCGGCAGCGCCGCCTTCCAGGCCACGAAGGGCAGCAGCAGCAGGTGGTGGCGCTCGCCGAGGTGGGCCCGCTCGTGCGCGACGACGGCGGCCAGCTGGTCCCCGTCGAGCTCGGCGACCATGCCGGAGGAGAGCACCAGCAGCGGCCGGGCGCCCGGGATGCAGAAGGCCACGGGCGCGGGGTGCTCGAGCAGCCGGGCGTCGGGCTCGGGGGCCGGCTGCACCACCAGCTCCAGCAGCGCCCGGTGGCGGCGCCGGGTGCGGGCGATGCGCACCCACGAGAGCACCAGCACGCCGACCAGCTCGAACGCGAGCACCCCGGCGAGGGTCAGCGCGACCCAGTGGTCACCCCGCACCGCCTCCGTCGCGGCCCGGCCGTGCAGCACCGTCCACAGCGCCTCGGGCAGCGAGTGCCCCCAGGGCGCCAGCCCGTGCACCAGCAGCGCGCCGATGATCGACAGCCCGCCGGCGAGGCCGATCGCCTGCCAGCAGAGCAGCGCGACCAGCGGGTCGCGCCGGGGCCAGGCGGCGCGGGCGAGCAGCGCGGGCACCGGCCAGGCCAGCAGCGCGGCGAGGACGGCGAGGAGCGCGGCGGTGGTGGGCAGCACCGGTCGGTCCCGGGTCAGCCCTGGGGGGCGTCGTCGGTGCCGGCCGCGGCCAGCAGGTCGCGCAGCATGCGGGCCTCGTCGGCGTCGACCGCACCGACGAAGCGGGCCAGCACCGCCTGCCGGTCGGCGGCCTGCCCCAGCACCTCGCGCATCACCTCGGCGGCGTGCTCCTCGCGGCTGGTCCGCGCCCAGAAGCGGCGCGGGCGGGCCTCGTCGTGGACGACGAACCCCTTCTGCTCCAGCCTGCTCAGCACCGTGTGCACGGTGGTCAGCGCGAGCCCGCGGTCGGCCAGCCCGTCGCGCAGCAGGGTCGCCGCCACCGGCCCGTCCGCGGCCCACAGCCGCTCCATGACGGCGCGCTCCAGCTCCCCCAGCGAGGCCATCGCTCCTCCTGTCCGGCAGATCACACCCGACTCTTCTACGTGTCGTAGAAAAGGTCTTCTACGAGGCGTAGAAATGACGGTGCCGATAGTAGACCGCAGAAGGGACCCGGGCCGTGGACGTCCTGGACATCGCTCGCTGGCAGTTCGGGATCACGACCGTCTACCACTTCATGATGGTCCCGCTGACCATCGGCCTGGGGATCCTGCTGGTGGTCATGCACACCATGTGGGTGCGCACCGACAACCCCGAGTGGCTCCGGATGACCCGTTTCTGGGGCAAGATCTTCCTGATCAACTTCGTGCTCGGCGTCGCCACCGGCCTGGTCCAGGAGTTCCAGTTCGGGCTGGCCTGGAGCGAGTACTCCCGCTTCGTGGGCGACGTCTTCGGCTCGCTGCTGGCCCTCGAGGCGCTGCTGGCCTTCTTCCTCGAGTCGACCTTCCTCGGCCTGTGGATCTTCGGCTGGGGCCGGATCCCGAAGAAGCTGCACCTCGCGACGCTCTGGGCGGCGGTGATCGGCTCGACGGTCAGCGCGTACTTCATCATCGCGGCCAACTCGTGGATGCAGCACCCGGTCGGGGTCGTCGCCGACGACGCGACCGGCCGGCCGGTGCAGGTCGACTTCCTCGCCGTGCTCACCAACAACACCGCGCTGGCCGCCTTCACCCACACGATCGTCGCCGCGCTCATGGTGGCCGGCGCCCTGCTGGTCGGCGTCGGGCTCTACCACCTGCGCCGGCGGAAGCTGGCCGGGAAGCCGGCCGACGAGATCGACCACGGGGTGTGGCGCCGCTCGGTCCGGATCGGCGGCTGGGTGTCCCTCGCGGCCTTCGTCCTGGTCGCGGCCACCGGCGACTGGCAGGCCAAGCTGATGTACCACCAGCAGCCGCTGAAGATGAGCTCGGCCGAGGCGCTGTGCGACACCGAGGCGCCGGCGTCCTTCTCGATCTTCGCCTGGAACAAGCTGGGCTCCAACGAGTGCGACGACGTCCACTCGATCACCGTGCCGGGCCTGCTCTCCCTCCTCGCGCACGGCGACTTCACCAGCGAGGTACCGGGCGTCAACGAGCTCCAGGAGCGGTACTCCGAGGTCTACGGCGCCACCTACCCCGACGACCCCTCCCGCTTCGGCACCCTGGCCGGGGAGCCGGTGGACTACCAGCCGGTGCTCGCGGTCACCTACTGGAGCTTCCGGCTGATGATCGGCATGGGCGCGGTCTCGGCAGGGGTGGCCGCCTACGCGCTCTGGTCGACGCGGCGCGGCCGGGTGCCGACCTCCCGGATCGGCGTGTACGGCTCGCTGGCGGCCGTGGGCGCGCCCTTCCTGGCCAACGCCTCGGGGTGGATCTTCACCGAGATGGGCCGCCAGCCCTTCGTCGTCGTCCCCAACCCCGACGTGCCGGTCGAGGACCAGATCTGGTTCTTCACGGCGCAGGCGGTCTCCCCCGGGGTCACCCCCGCGGAGGTCTGGACCTCGCTGGGCGCGCTGACCCTCGTCTACGGCGTGCTCGCGGTGATCGAGCTCGGGTTGCTCACGACGTTCATCCGTTCCGGCGTCACCGCGAGCGACACCGCAGTCACGCCGCCGATCGGCACCGGCCGGGACGACGAGCGTCGCGACGGGCCCGACGGCGACGCCGGAGGTGCCGGCGGCCGCCGCGCCGACGACGACGTCCTCCAGTTCGCCTACTGACCACCACCCGCAGACCCCGAGGAACCCGTCATGGACCTGCAGACCCTGTGGTTCGCCGCCGTCGCCGTGCTGTGGATCGGCTTCCTGCTCCTGGAGGGCTTCGACTTCGGTGTCGCCGCCCTGCTGCCGGTGCTGGGCCGCCGGACCGCCGACCGGCACCTGATGCTGCGCAGCATCGGCCCGCTGTGGGACGGCAACGAGGTGTGGCTGATCACCGCCGCCGGAGCGGTGTTCGCCGCCTTCCCCGGCTGGTACGCCACCTGGCTGCCGGCGCTGTACCTGCCGTTCGTCTTCGTGCTCTTCGGGCTGATCATCCGCGCGGTCGCCTTCGAGTGGCGGCACCAGTCGCACGACCCCCGCTGGGACGGCACCTGGACGCACGTGATCACGGTGGGGTCGCTGATCGCCGCCCTCGGCGTGGGCGCGGCGCTCGGCACCACCACGCTGGGTCTCCCGATCGACGGCGACGGCATCCGCGTGGGCGGCAGCTTCGCCGGCGTGGGCTGGGCGGCGCTGCTCGGCGCGGTCGCGGTGCTCGCCTTCTCGGTGGTGCACGGCGCGCTGTTCCTGGCGCTGAAGACCGACGGCGACGTCCGGCTGCGCGCCCGGGCCTTCGCCCTGCGCTGGTCGCCGGTGGCGGCGCTGCCGCTGCTGGCCTGGGCGGGCTGGGTGCACCTGCGCGCCGGGACGCCGGTCACCGCCGTGCTGTGGGTCGTCGGCGCGCTGGCCGTCCTGGTCACCTGGGCGCGCATCCGGGTCGACCGGGAGGGGCAGGCGTTCGCCGGCTGGGCGGTGATGCTCGTCAGCTCGGCCGCGACCATCTTCGGCGCCGCCTACCCCGTCGTCGTCCCCTCGACGATCGACCCGGCCTTCGACGTGACGATCGCCGAGGCGTCGGTCAGCGACTACACGCTCACCGTGATGACGTGGGCGGCCGCCGTCGGGCTGCCGGTCGTGCTGGCCTACCAGGCGTGGACGTACTGGGTCTTCCGCAAGCGGCTGACCGCCGAGCCGCAGCACGAGGACGCCCCCCGCAGCGGGGAGGCCCCCGCGCCGAGCGAGCTGCCGGCATGAGTGCCGGACCCGACGCCCCGCGGGGCCCGCTCGCCGCGCTGGCCGGGGTGCCGGGCCTTCCCGGCGCCCTGGTCCGGGCCGCGCTGGCGGCCCTCGTCCAGGCCACCGGCCTGGTGCTCCTGGCCGCCGGGCTCGCGCACGCCGTCGCCCGCGCGAGCGGGCTCGCCGAAGGCTCCCCCACGGTGCCGCTCGCGCTCGCGGCGGCGGGCGTCGCGGTGCGGGCCGCCGCCGGCAGCCTCGGCGAGGCGGTGGCCGCGCGGGACGCCCGCCGGGCCGAGGACGTGCTCCGCCGGCGGCTGCTCGACCGGCTGGCCACCGCGCCCGCCGCGGTCGCCGCGGCCGGCGGGCCCGCACCGGCCGCGGTGCTCGCCACCACCCGCCTGCACGACCTCGGGCCCGCGCTGGCGAGCTACCTCCCGGCGCTGGCGCAGACGATCGTCGTGCCGCCGGCGCTGCTGCTGGCGCTGGCCTGGACCGACCTGCTCTCCGCGGTGCTCGTCGCGGTCACCCTCCCGCTCGTGCCGGTCTTCATGGTGCTGGTCGGCAAGCACACCCAGGACGCGACGGCCGGCTCCGCGCGGGCGCTGGACCGCATCGCCGCCCACGTCGCCGAGCTCGTGCGCGGCCTGCCCGTGCTCGTCGGGCTGGGCCGGGCCGCCGAGCAGACGGCGGCGCTCGCGGCGCTCGGCGAGGCGCACCGCACCCGCACGCTGTCGACGCTGCGGATCGCCTTCCTCTCCGCCCTCGTGCTGGAGCTGATCGCCACCCTCTCGGTCGCCCTCGTGGCGGTCACCGTGGGCGTCCGCCTGGTCGAGGGGCACATCGCCCTGGGCGTCGGGCTCACGGCGCTGCTGCTCGCCCCGGAGGCGTTCGCCCCGCTGCGGGCGCTCGGCGCCGCCCACCACGCCGCGGAGGACGCCGCCCTCGCCGCCGCCGAGGCGCGCGCGGTGCTGGCCGCGCCGGCCGGCGCCGGCGCCGCACCGGCGCCGGGCGACGACGACCCGCGCGGCGCCGACGTCGCGGTCGCCCGGCTGACGGTCGCCCACCCCGGCCGCACCGCGCCGGCCCTGCCGCCGACCGACCTCGTCGTCCGCCCCGGGGAGCTGGTGGTGCTCCGCGGGCCCAGCGGGTCGGGCAAGTCCACCCTGCTGGCCGCCCTGGCCGGGCTCACCGACCCGGGCGCCCGCGTCGCCGGCTCGGTCGCCACCGGCGGCCCCGTCGCGGTGGTGCCCCAGTTCCCGCGCACCACCGGTGCGACCGTCGCCGACGAGCTGCGCCGGCACGCCGCCGCGGAGCCGGGCGTGGACGAGATCGTCGCCGAGGCCTACGTCGTCGAGGCGCTCGGCCGGCTCGAGGCCACCGACCTGGCCGGGCGGGCGCCGGAGTCGCTCTCCCCCGGCGAGCTGCAGAGGGTGGCGCTCGCCCGGGCCCTGGTGCGGGTCCGCCGCGGCGCCCGGCTGCTGCTGCTGGACGAGCCGACGGCGCACCTGGACGACGACGCCCGCGGGCTGGTCGCCGCCGTCCTGGCCTCGCTGCGCGGCACGGTCACCACCGTGCTGGTCACGCACGACCCGGTGCTCGCCGGCCTCGCCGACCGCACCGTCGACCTCCCCGCGCCGGCGATCCCCGGACGTCCCGCCACCCCCGTCCGCCGGGTGCAGCCGGCGCGTCCCGCCGCGGACCCGGTGCCGGAGGCGACGACGCCGGCCCCCGCGGCCAGCGCCCTGCGCCGCGCGGTGCTGGCCGGGGTGCTCGCCTCCGGGGCGGGGGTGGCGCTGACGGCGGCCTCGGGCTGGCTCATCGTGCGGGCGGCGGAGATGCCCCCGGTGCTCACCCTCCTCGTCGCCACCGCCGGGGTCCGCTTCTTCGGCCTGGCCCGGGCGGTGCTCCGCTGGCTCGAGCGGCTCTCCGCCCACGACGCCGCCCTGCGGGAGGCCGCCGGCCTCCGGGTGCGGGTCTGGCGCGCGCTGGCCGCCCAGGGGCTGGCCGCCGACCGCACGCCCGGATCGGCCCTGGCCCGGGTCGTTGGCGACGTCGGCGTGGTGCAGGACCTCGGCGTGCGGGTCCGGCCCCCGCTGCTGGTCGCCGCCACGGTGCCCGCCGTCACCGTCGCGGTGCTGGCGCTGGTCGACGCCGCCGCCGCGGGCCTGGTGGCCGCCGTCCTGGCGCTCACGGTCGCCGCCGTCCTGCTCGCGCACCGCGGGCTGGACGCCGGCGCCGCCCGCGCGGAGAGCACGCTGCGGGTCGCCGCGCTGCGGGAGACCAGCACCGTGCTCGAGGGGCTGGCCGACCTGCGGGCGCACGGGCTGGCCGCCCGGGCCGCCGCGGAGCTCGACGCGGCCGCCGCGCGCCAGGGCGGCCGCGCCGGCACCCGCGACCGCGCCGCCGCCGTCGGCAACGGGCTGGTGGTGCTGGGCACCGGGCTGGCCGCGGTCCTCGGCACCGTCGCCGCGTCGGCCGGTGGGCTCACCGGGCCGGCGCTGGCCGTGGTCGCGCTCGCGCCGCTGGCGCTGGCCGAGCCGCTGGCCGGGCTGGTCGCGGCCCTGCAGCGCCGCGGCGCCCTCGCCGACGCGCGCGCCCGCATCGACGCCGTCCTCACCGCCCCCGTCGCCGCAGAGCCCGCCGAGCCGCTGCCCGCCCCGGACCACGTCCGGTCGCTGCGCACCGAGGCGCTCGTCGCCGGCTGGCCCGGCGGGCCCGACGTGCTCCGCGGGGTCGACGCCCGTGCGGCGGCCGGCGAGGGGTGGCTGGTCGTCCGCGGCCCGTCGGGCACGGGCAAGTCGACGTTCCTGGCCGTGCTCATGGCCTCGCTGCGCCCCCGGGCGGGCAGCTACGCGGTCGACGACGTGCCCGCCGACCGGCTCCTCGGCGACGACCTCCGCGCCCGGCTGGCCTGGCTGCCGCAGGAGGCGCACGTCTTCGCCTCCTCCATCCGCGCCAACCTGGCGACGGCCGCACCGCGCGGCGTCCTCGGCGGGCCCGAGGGCGAGGCGCGGATGCGGGCGGCGCTGACCGCGACCGGCCTCGCGGGGCTGCTGGCCACGCTGCCCGACGGCCTGGACACCCCCGTCGGGGCGGGCGGCACGGCGCTCTCCGGCGGCGAGCGGCGGCGGCTGGCCGCGGCGCGCGCCCTGCTGGCCGACCGGGACGTGGTCCTGCTCGACGAGCCGACCGCCCACCTGGACGCCCCGACCGCCGCGGCGCTGCTGCACGACCTGCGCGCCGCGCTCGCGGGCCGGGTGGTCGTCTGCGTCACCCACGACGACGACGTCGAGCGCCCCGGCGACACGGTGCTGCACCTGGGCGAACCGGCGGTCCGGGCGACCGCCTGAGGGGTCGGCAGGGCGCTCCACCTCTGCCCACCCCCACGGGGCAGAGGGGGAGCGCCCCCGGCGCCCCACCTGCTCCCGGCGAGGACCTCGGAGGCCCGGCGGTCAGGCGGCCGGCACGTCCACCGGGATCTCCGGCCCGAGGCGGGCGCCCTGGAGCAGCGGCAGGTCGTCGCCGGACCAGAAGCTCCCGGGGTCGTAGGCGTTGAGCGGGCGGTCGCCGGGCAGCAGCCCCATCGCCGTGTAGGTGGCCGCCACCAGCTCGGCGCAGAAGACGGTCTCCGCCGCGGTCTGCCGCCGCAGCCGGCCGTTCACCCAGCCGCGCACCAGGCCGCGGGTGGTCGGGAACGGCCGCCCGTCGAGGCGGGCGATGGTCCGCAGCACGGCATCCTCCATCGCCGGGGTCACCCCGCCGTCCTCGGCCGGGCCGACGAGCTGTCGCAGCCACGCCCGCTGCCCGTACCGGCCGCGCCAGGTGAGGACGGCGTCGCGCAGGTCGTGCAGCTGCACGCCGCGCTGGTGGGTGCCGCTCCACGCGTCGGGCAGCGACTTCCCGAGCTCGGCGTGCCACAGCAGCGGGGGCAGGTCCTCGAGCACCACGGCCATGCCGACGTGGTTCACCGGCGCGTTGGTGACGGCGCGGATGGCGCGGTCGGCGAGCGAGGGGCCGCGGAAGACCCAGACGTCGCCGGTGCGCGTCAGGTCGACCGCGGCGTCCAGGGAGAGATCGGGCACGGGCCGCTACGTTACGGACGTGCGCCTCTGGAAGCTGCTCGGACTGGCCGGCCTCGCGGGAGTGACCGCCGGCGGCGTCGTGCTCGCCCGCGACGAGCGGCAGCGCCGTGCCTGCACCCCGGACGACGTGCGGGCCCGGCTGCACGAGCGGGCCGCGGCCGCCCCAAAGCCGGAGACGCCGGCTCCGGCCGCTGCCGCCGAGCTCACCACGGGCCGGAAGCACCGGCTGGCGCGCGTGCTGCGCCGCCGCTGAGCGCAGAGCCGCCATCGGCGGCCGGTCGTGCACGACCGGCATGCGGCCGGGTGCCGGGGGTAGGGACGGCGGACCCACCGCCACTCCCTGAGGAGCCGACATGGCCCGCAACACCCTCTCCCGCTCGCTGCACGACCTCGGCCTCTCCGCCTGGTTCGGCGGAACCCTTGCCAACGCGGTCGCCCTGAACGCCGCCGCGGGCGAGGCCGGCGACGACGCGGCCACCGGGCGCGTGGCCAACGCGGGCTGGGACCGCTGGACCCCGGTCAACCTCGTCGCCATCGGCGCCCACCTGGTCGGCAGCGTCGGCCAGCTGCAGGCGAACAGGCAGCGGGTGGCCGCCCAGGAGGGCGTCGCCGGGATGTCGACCCTCAAGACCCTCGTCACCGCCGCGGCGCTGGGCGCCACCGCGTACAGCCGGGTGCTCGGGCAGCGCATCTCGAACGCGGGCTCGGTGCCCTCGAAGTCCGGCACCCGGCCCAGCAAGCTCACCAAGGCCGCCCGGGCCGACCTCGCCGCCGCCCAGCAGCAGCTCGACACGCTGCAGTGGGTCATCCCGGCCCTCACCGGCGCGCTCGTCGCGATCAGCTCCTACGCCGGTGAGCAGCAGCGGCCGAGCGAGGTGGCCAGGGGCGTCTCCGCCCGCTGACGGGAGGTCCCCGGCCGGCGCGGCACCCTTCCCGCGCCGGCCGGGGCCGGCCTGCTCAGGACGCCGCGGGAGCCTCGGGCAGGACGACGATCCCGTCGCGGTCGGCGCAGAGCCACTCACCGTCACGGAACACCACACCGGCGAAGGCCACCGGGACGCCGGCGCGGCCGGAGTGCAGACCTCGCTGGCTCTTGCGCGGCATGGCCGCGAGCGCCCGGACGCCGAGCGGCTGCCCGGCCAGTTCGTCGGCATCCCGGATGCACCCGTTGACGACGATCCCGGCCCAGCCGTTGGTCGCCGCGGAGACGGCGAGGTTGCCGCCGACCAGCCCGCACCGGCGCGACCCGCCACCGTCGACGACCAGCACCCGCCCCTCGCCCGGGCTCTCGACGGCCTCCTTGACCAAGGTGTTGTCCTCGAAGACCTTCACGGTCGCGATGGGCCCGCTGAACGCGACGGCCCCGCCGAAGATCTGGAAGACCGGATCGCAGACCTGCGCCTCCGGGTGGGCGTCGGAGACGTCGGTCGTCGCGGGGCTGCCCGTCGGGTCGGTCATCTGGTCGCTCGCTCTCGGGTCGGCGTCATTGACCTCTCGCAGCACCGTTATAACCTATAACCGGGCAGGGAGGAGACCGATGAGCGACGCCGGCGCGGAGTACGCGACCAAGAGCGACCTCGCCTACACACGGGTCCGCAGCCTGATCCTGTCCGGGGAGCTGGCCCCGGGAGACGTCCTCCCGCAGGCCGCGCTGGCCCGCACGATCGGGATGAGCACCACTCCCCTGCGCGAGGCGCTGCGCCGGTTGAAGCAGGAGGGGCTGGTCGAGCTCGACGCGCACCGGGACGCGCGGGTGCGGCCGCTGGACGCCGCCGAGGCCCGCGACCTGCTGGAGCTCCGGCAGACCCTCGACCCGCTCGCAGCCTCGCTCGCCGCCCGCCGCCGCACGGACGAGGACCTGACCGAGCTGCGGGCGGCGCTGGACGGGCTGGAGACGCTGAGCGCCTCGCCCTCGGTGGGCGAGCTGGAGAGCCACCACCGCTTCCACGCCACCATCCACCGCGCCTCGCGGAACGCGCTGCTCGTGCAGACCCTCGACGGACTCTGGGTGAAGACGGACCGCTACCGCAGGCACGGCCTCGAAGCCGGCCGCACCGACGAGGAGCGCGCCGCCCGGGCCACCGAGCACCGGCTGCTCTACGAGGCCGTCCGGGACGGCGACGCCGAGGCGGCCGCGGAGCTGATGCGCCGCCACGGCGACACCAGCCTGGGCGCCCGGTCGCTGGACCGCCTGGGCGAGCCCGAGCCGCCGCGGTGACCGCCCCGGGGCGCCGCGTGCTGGGCCTGCTCCTGCTGCACTCCGCGCTCACCCAGGTCGTCACCTTCGTGCTCCGCCCGACCTCGGCCTACCGCGCCCTCGAGCTCGACGTCCCCACCGCCTGGCTGGGCGCGCTCACCGCCTCCTTCGCCGTCGTCCCGCTGCTCCTGGCGGTGCCGTCCGGGCAGGCGACCGACCGGTTCGGCGAGCGACGGGTGATGCTGGTCGGCGCCGTGCTCCTGGCGCTCTCCGGCGCCGTCTTCGCCACCGGCCGGGGCGGCGCCGCCGGGCTCGTGCTGGGCAGCGTCGTGCTGGGCACGGGCCACCTGCTGTCGGTGGTCGGCCAGCAGGCCGCCGTCGCCAACACCGCCGGGCCCGGCCGCTTCGACACGGCCTTCGGCTGCTACACCTTCGCGGCCTCGCTCGGCCAGGCCATCGGTCCCGCGCTCATCACGCTCATCGGTGGGGACGGCGCCCTGCCCGACACGACCCCGATCTTCCTGACGGCCACGGCGCTGGGGGGCGTCCTCCTGCTCTGCACGGCGTTCCTGCGGTTGCCCGGCCGGGAGGTCGCCGGTGGTCCGGCCGAGACCGGCGGCATGGCGACCCTGCTGCGGCTGCCGGGGCTGCTCCGCGCGCTGCTGGTCAGCTGCGTCGTCCTGGCCGCCGTCGACATCACCCTCGTCTACCTGCCGGCCCTCGGTGCCGACCGCGGGCTGGCCGCCGGGGTGGTCGGTCTGCTGCTCACGCTGCGCGCGGTCGCCTCGATGACCTCCCGGTTGTTCCTCGGCTGGCTCGTGGCGCGGGTCGGCCGCCGCCGGCTGATGGTCACGAGCGTGGCGCTCGCCGCGGTCTCGATGGCGGTGCTCGCCGCCCCGCTGCCGGTGGTCGCCATGACGGTGGTGGTGGTCCTGCTCGGCCTGGGCCTCGGGGTCGGTCAGCCGCTCACCATGTCCTGGCTCGCCGAGGTGGCGCCGTCGGGGCTCCGGGGACGCGCGATGTCCCTCCGGCTCACCGGCAACCGGCTCGGCCAGGTGCTCATCCCCAGCACCGTGGGGCTCGTGGCCGCGGGAGTGGGTGCCGCCGGCGTGCTGTGGGCGACCGCCGCGGCGCTCGCGGTGGTGGGGGTCGCCGCCCGGCGGCTCGCCGTGGACGGCGGCCGCGGCACCTGAGGGCGGCCGGCGGGGTCAGCGCGCGGGCGGCCCGGCGACCCGCACCACGACGTCGTCGGTGAACTCCCCGGTCGAGGCTCCGCCGCCGAGGTCGCGGGTACTCACGCCGGCCCGCACGGCCGCCCGGACACCCTCGTCGATCCGCGCCGCGGCGTCGGCCGCCCGCTCGTCGCCGTACCGGGTGGCCAGCCAGTCCAGGAGCATGGCGGCGGACAACATCATCGCGACGGGGTTGGCCAGCCCCAGACCGGCGATGTCGGGGGCCGAGCCGTGCGCGGCCTGGGCCATGCACCGGTCGTCCGAGGCATTGACCGACGGGGCGATGCCGAGCGAGCCGGCCAGCTCACCGGCCAGGTCCGACAGGATGTCGCCGAACATGTTCTCCGCCACGATGACGTCGAAGTCGGCCGCCCGGCGCAGCAGGTGCACCGTCATGGCGTCGATGTGGACGTCGTCGACCTCGACGTCGGGGTAGCCCTCGGCCACCTCGAGGCAGACCTGCTTGAACAGGCCGGAGCTCAGCCGGAGCACGTTCGCCTTGTGCACGATCGTCAGCCGCTTGCGGCGCCGGCGGGCCAGCGCGAACGCGGTGTGCGCGATGCGCTCGATCGCCGGCCGGGTGAAGACACCCATCGCGATCGCGACGTCCGCCGTCGGCATGTACTCGCCGGTGCCGGCATGCGTGTTGCGGTCGGCGTAGAAGCCCTCGGTGTTCTCGCGGACCACCACCAGGTCGGTTGCCGGCGCGATCGCGCGACCACCCTCGAAGGCGCGCGCCGGCCGGATGTTGGCGTAGAGGTCGAAGCGCTTGCGGATGGCGCCACTGGGATTGAGCGCCGACCGGTGCGGCTCGGGGTAGGCGGCGCTGTCGTGCGGCCCCAGCAGCCAGCCGTCGAGGCCCGCGAGCGCCTCGACGGTGGCGGCGGGGATGGCGCTGCCGTCCTGCTCGATGGCCGATGCCCCCAGGGGCAGCTCCTGCCAGGCGACGGGCTCGGCCCCGGCGGCGGCCAGGGCCGCATCGACCACGCGCACAGAGGCGGGGACGATCTCCGGTCCGATGCCGTCGCCGGGCATCAGGCCGAGCCGGTAGGAGCGGCCGGCGGTCACGACCGGCTCGCGCCGTCGCCCGTGCGCACGGGTCCAGCGCCACGGTCGCTGTCCGACAGGTGCTCGAAGGTCTCGCCCGTGGCGGTGACGGTGCGGGTGACGTCGCGGCCGCCGTAGACCCAGTAGATGGTCATCGGCCCGTCGCCGCGGTTGCGGAAGCAGTGCGGGACGCCGGCGGGGACCCAGGTCGCCTGGCCGGCGACCAGGTCGAACTCGTCGTCGCCGACGACGGCCGTCGCCTCGCCCGCGAACACGAGGACGGTCTCCTCAACGTTGTGCGAGTGCAGCGGGATGCCCGTGCCGGGCGAGAAGACCGTCATCCCGGTGGTGACGCGGTTCTGCTCGCAGTTCCACCTGCCGACGAACGGGATCGTCGCGACTCCGTTGCCGCGGTCGAAGCGCTCGATGTCGTCGGGGCGCAGCACCATCGACGGCGGGACGGGCTGGGTGCGGTCGCCCCCGGCGCTCACGCCGCCACCTCGGCGCTGTGCGAGACCAGCAGCTGCCCCGGGGTGTTCACCTGCTCGGCGAGCACCTCGCCGGCGATCACGCGCCACTGCGCGAAGTGCGGCGCCCGCTTGTGCGCCTCGAACGCCCCCGCGTCGGTGTAGAGCTCGTAGAGCAGGAAGCGGTGCTCGTCGCCCTCGACCGCGCAGACGTCGAACCGCAGGCACCCCGGTTCGTCGCGCACCGACGCCTCCGCGTTGGCCGCCATCCCCGCGAGGAACTCCTCCCGCTTCCCCGGCCGGACCTGCATCTGCACCACCAGGCTGAACATGCGCGCCTCCTCGTCGTCCCGCTGTATACAGCCTGTATACAGTACGGCCAGCCGAGGGAAGAGGGGCACGCGATGACCGACCGGATCCACCCCGGGGACCTGCGGACGTTCGGCACCCGGGTGCTCGCCGCGCTCGGCGTGCCCGAGGACGACGGCGCCCTGGTGTCCGACAGCCTGGTGCAGGCCGACCTGTGGGGTCACCAGTCGCACGGGTTCCTGCGGCTGCCCTGGTACGCCGCCCGGCTGCGCTCCGGCGCGATGCGCGCGGTCACCGATCCGGCCGTCCTCTCCGACACCGGCCCGCTGGTACTGCTCGACGGGCGCGACGGCATCGGCCAGGTGCTCGCCGACCGCGCCCGAGCCCTGGCCACCGCGCGCGCCCGCACCCACGGGGTCGGTGTCGTCGGCGTGCGGAACTCCAATCACTTCGGCACGGCCATGTACTTCACCCGCCGGGCCGCCCACGACGGGTTCGTCGCGCTCCTCACCACCAACGCCAGCCCGGCGATGGCCCCGTGGGGTGGCCGGGAGAAGGTGCTCGGCACCAACCCGTGGTCGATCGCCGCACCCGCGCCGGACGGGCGGGTCGTGGCCGTCGACATCGCCAACACCGCGGTCGCCCGGGGCAAGCTCCACCTGGCGCAGAGCCGTGGCGAGGCCATTCCCGACGACTGGGCGCTCACCGCGGACGGCGCACCGACGACGGACCCGGCGGAGGGGGTGCTCGGCCTGATCCTGCCGATGGCCGGCCACAAGGGCTACGCGATCACCTTCCTCGTGGACGTGCTCTCCGGTGCCCTCACCGGGAGCGCCGTGGGCACCGGCGTGCACGGCCCCTACGAGCCCGAGGCGCGCAGCGGGTGCGGGCACCTGTTCCTGGCCCTCGACCCGGCGGCGTTCGGCGACCCCGCCGGCTACGAGGAGCGGGTCCGGCAGCTGATCGGCGAGGTGCGGTCCGTACCGCTGGCGCAGGGCGTCGACGAGGTGTTCCTGCCGGGGGAGGTCGAGGACCGCGCCGAAGCGGCGGCCCTCGCCGCCGGGGGCGTGCAGCTCGCCGAGGGCGCGCTGGCCGGGCTCCGGGAGCTGGCCGGCGCGACCGGCGTCCCGGTCGAGGGCCTGCCGTGACGGGCCCGGGCCCCGGCGAGGCCAGCAAGGCCGACCTGGTCCACCGGCAGCTCAAGGAGGAGATCGAGCTCGGCGAGCTCGCCCCCGGCACGCCCCTCTCGGAGCTGTGGCTGGTCGAGCGCACCGGCGCCTCCCGCACCCCCGTCCGGGAGGCGTTGCGGCGGCTGGCGGCGGAGGGGCTGGTCGACCTGGCACCGCGGCAGGGCGCCCGCGTCTCGCGGGTGTCCCTGCAGAGCGTCCGCGACCTGTTCGACTTCCGCGCGCTGCTGGAGCCGGCCGCGATCCGCCAGGCCACCGAGGCGGCGGCCGCCGACCCCGAGCTGCGCCGGGTGTTCACCGCGATGCGGAGCGAGTTCGCCCGCACGGTCCGCCGGGTGCCGTCGCCGGCCCGGTCCCGGGCCTTCTACGCGCTGGCCGACCGGTTCGACTGGGCCATCATCGGCGCCACCCGCAACGAGCACCTGCGGCGCACCATCGCCGAGCTGCGGCCGCACACCGCCCGCCTGCGCAACCTCTCCCACGTCGATCCCCAGCGGGTGGAGGTCTCCGTCACCGAGCACCTGCGGATGTGCGACGCGCTGCTGGCCGGCGACGCCGACGAGGCGGCGGCCGCCGTCGCCGACCACCTCGCGCAGAGCCTGGCGACGATCTTCCGCAACCTCGGCCGGGGCCCCGCGGAGGGTGTCGAGCTGCTCGGCGAGACCCTCAGCGGGCGGCCTTGACCGCCAGCACCGGGCAGTTCGCGTCGAGCAGGATCCGCTGCGCCTGGCTGCCGGTGATGAGCTTGCCCGTGGGGGTGCGCCGGCGCAGGCCGATGACGATCATGCTCGCCCGGAGCCGGTCGGCGATCTCCACGAGCTCCTCGGACGCCTCGTGGCCGCCCACCTGCTGGGCGATCTCGTAGACGCAGCCGGAGCGCTCCAGCTCCGCCCGCACGGCCGCCAGTGCCTCCGGCGAGGCGAACCGGTTGTCCACCAGCGAGTCCCCGCGGGAGGTGTTGACGACGTGCAGCGGCTCGTCCCGCAGCCGCGCCTCCCGGATGGCGGTGGCCAGGGCTGCTTCGCCCTCGGGGGTCGGCACGTAGCCCACGACGATGGTCATGGGCGGAGCCTGCCCGATCCGGCGGCGCTCGTCTGCATTGCGCGCCTAACGGTCCTTTCGGTCGTTGCGTCAGCACAGGCGATTGCGTCAGCACAGGCGGTTGCGTCAGCACAGGCGGTTGCGTCAGCACAGGCGGTTGCGTCAGCGCGGCCGCGAGGTGAAGCGGCGCTCCGGCCGCCCCGCCGTCCCGTACCGCTGCCGGACGACGGCCTCCTGCTGGGCGACGAGCTGCTCGAGGTAGCGGCGGGCGCTCACGCGGGCGAGCCCGGTGCGCTCGCTGCACTCGGACGCCGACAGCCCCTCGGCGTCCGCGGCCCGCAGCGCCGACCGCACCAGCTCCAGGGTCTCCGGGGCGATCCCCTTGGGGGTGCGCACCGGGGCCGGTTCGGCGCCGCGGGCACCGCCGAAGACCCGGTCGACGTCCTCCTGGCCCGCGTGCTCCAGGACGTCGATCTCCGCCCGGAGGCGGGCGTAGTCGCGCAGCCGCGTCTCGAAGGCCCGCCGGTCGAACGGCTTCACCAGGTAGTGCAGGACGCCGCCGTGCAGGGCCCTGCGGATGCTCTCCACGTCGCGCGCCGCGCTGATCACCATCACGTCGACCGACGACCCGGCCGAGCGCAGGCTGCGCAGCACCTCGAGACCGGTCATGTCGGGCAGGTAGACGTCGAGGAGCACCAGGTCGGGGGCGAGCTCCGCCACGGCGGCCAGCGCGTCGGCACCGGTCGCGGCGGTACCGACCACCTCGAAGCCGTCGACCGCTCCGACGAACCCGGCGTGGACCTTCGCGACCATGAAGTCGTCGTCGACGATGAGGACGCCGATCACGGGGCCACCAGCGCCGGCTCGGCGGGGAGGCGGGCGGTGAAGGTGCTGACCCCGTCGGCGGTGACCGTCACGCCACCGCCCCGCCGCGCGCAGGCCAGCTGCACGACCGACAGCCCGATGCCCCGCTCGCGCGAGCCGGCGGACTTGGTCGAGACCCCCCGGCGGAAGACCTCGCGCTCCATCCCGGCCGGGACACCCGGGCCCGAGTCGCGCACGACCACCTCCACCTCGCCGTCGACCAGGCCGAGCGCGACCTCCACCCACGGGGAACGGGACCCCGTGGCGGCGTCCAGGGCGTTGTCCACCAGGTTGCCGACCACGGTGGCGACGTCGGCGCTGAGGTCGCCGTCGAGGACCGGGAGATCGGAGTCGGCCGCGATGCGGAGCTCGACGCCCAGCTCGGTGGCCTGGCTGACCTTGGCGATGAGCAGCGCCGCCACCGAGGGGTCGTGCACCGCCTCGGTGACCGCGCCGGTGAGCTCCGAGCGGCTGGAGCTGATCCGGTGCACGAACCGCACCGCCTCGTCGGCCTCCCCGAGCTCGATCAGGCCCGCGATCGTGTGCAGCCGGTTGCTGAACTCGTGGGCCTGGGCGCGCAACGTGTCGGTGACGTGCCGGGTCAGGTCGAGCTCCCGGCGGAGCTCGAGCAGCTCCGTGCGGTCGCGCAGGGTCGCGACCGAGCCGATCGGCCGTCCGCGGCTGGCGATCGGTAGCCGGTTCACGACCACCACGCGCCCCGCGCTGGCGACCGCCCGGTCGCGCTCCACCTCGCCCGACAGCAGGGCGTCGCGCATCTCCTCCCCCACCCCGAGCTCCTCGAGGGTGCGGCCGAGGGCGTCGCCGGGGATGTGCAGCAGCCGGATCGCCTCGTCGCTGACGAGCGTGACGCGGCCGCGCAGGTCCAGCCCGACCACGCCCTCGCGGATGCCGTGGAGCATGGCGTCGCGGTGCTCCACCAGGCCGGTGATCTCGGCCGGCTCGAGGCCGAGGGTCTGCCGCTTGACCCGCCGGGCCACCAGGAGCGAGCCACCGATGCCCAGGGCGCTGGCCAGGCCGAGGTAGGTGAGCAGGTTGGGGGCGGCGGCGGCGAGGCTGTCCAGCACCGAGGGGTACTGACGGGTGACCGCGACGAACCCGGCGGCCTCCCGGCTGGCCCCGGTGAGCACCGGCGCCATCGCGACCGCCGCCGGGGCGCCGCCGACCTCCCGCTCCCCCACCCAGGCCCTGCCCCGGAGCACCGTGCTGTCCCCGAGCGGGAAGCGGGCGCCCAGCTGGGCGGGGTCGGCGCTGGCCAGGACCGTGCCGTCGGCGTCGGCCACCACGACCGAGGCCGAGCCCGAGACGCTGCGGGTGCTCTCGGCCGCCACCCGGACGTAGGCCACCGCGCCGCCGTCGAGCGCCTCGCGGAAGATCCGGGCGTTGGCCAGCGTCTCGGCGACCGAGAGCGCCCGCCGGCCCTCGACCTCCTGTGCGCGCTTCGCGGACTGGGCCACGGTGACGGCGGTGACGCCGACGAGGACGACGCAGATGATCACCACCTGCAGGGCCAGCAGCTGGCCGGCCAGCGAGAGCCGCCGGGGCACGGTTCCTCCTGAGGGTCGGGTCGGGCGCGGGCGGCGCCCTGGGGCACCCCAGCACGTGTCCGCCGGCGCGGTGACCGTGGACACAACGACCACAAAGCTCAATGCGCACGTAAGCGTGACACGGAGCACGCCGGTTCCCATCGTCCTCTCTGACGGCGTCCCCGCCGACCCCACCAGGAGGTACACATGCGTACTGCTTCCCTTCGCAGATTGACGTTCGGCGCCGTGGCGGCCGGGCTCGTGCTCACCGGCTGCGGCACCACGGCCGAGGGCGGCTCCGCCGCGGCCGGCGCCGACGGCCCGATCGAGGGGCTGCGGGTGCTGGTCCCGAACTCGGCCGGCAGCGGCTACGACACCACGGCGCGCACCGTCGCGCAGGTGATGGAGACCAACGACCTCGCCTCCTCCATCGAGGTGTTCAACCTCGAGGGCGCCGGCGGGACGGTCGGCCTGCAGCGCCTCGTCAACGAGGAGGGCAACGCCGACATGCTCATGCAGATGGGCCTCGGCGTCGTCGGCGCGCAGTACAGCAACCAGTCCGAGGCCACCCTGGACCAGACGACGCCGGTGGCGCGGCTGATCGAGGAGGCCGAGGCGATCGTCGTCCCCGCCGACTCCCCGTACCAGACGCTCGACGAGCTGGTCCAGGCGTGGAAGGCCGACCCGGGCAACGTCCCCGTCGGCGGCGCCTCCAACCCCGGCGGCCCCGACCACCTGACGCCGATGCTGCTGGCCGAGGAGGTCGGGATCGACCCGACCGCCGTCAACTACGTCTCCTACGACGGCGGCGGCGAGCTGCTGGCCGGCATCCTCGGCTCCCAGATCGCCTTCGGCGCCACCGGCGTCGGCGAGATCTCCGAGTCGGCCGCCAGCGGCGACGTCCGGGTGCTCGCGGTGACCACCGAGGAGCCGGTCGAGGGCATCGACGCCCCCACGCTGACCGAGGAGGGCGTGGACCTCGTCTTCACCAACTGGCGCGGGCTGGTGGCGCCCCCCGGCCTGGACGAGGAGCAGACGCAGCGGCTCGTCGACGCGGTGACCGAGATGCAGGGCACCGAGGAGTGGCAGCAGGCCCTCGAGGACAACGGCTGGGGCGACGCCTTCCTCGCCGGTGACGAGTTCGAGCAGTTCCTCGGCGAGGAGAGCGAGCGCGTGCAGACCGTGCTCAGCGAGCTGGGGCTGGCGTGAGCACGGCCGCCCCCCACGAGGGACGGCAGGGGCAGGGCCGCTCCGAGCTCGGCGTGGCCCTGTTCCTGGGCGCCCTCGGCGTCCTGGTCGTCGTGCAGGCCTTCCTCCTGCCGGAGAGCCTCATCGCCCGGGGCCCGGTGGGCCCCCGGACGGTGCCCCTCGTGGTGGGCGGCCTCCTCCTCGTCGTCGCCGTGGTCCTGGCCGTCGACATCCTCC
Organism: Blastococcus sp. SYSU DS0510; assembly: GCF_054050835.1. Classification (NCBI taxonomy): domain Bacteria; kingdom Bacillati; phylum Actinomycetota; class Actinomycetes; order Geodermatophilales; family Geodermatophilaceae; genus Blastococcus; species Blastococcus sp. SYSU DS0510. Next base: position 37,580 of record NZ_JBJHAC010000015.1, read on the forward strand.
GCGGGGGACGCGGCGAGCCCGAGGGCGGTGAGGACATCGACCTCACCGGCCGCAGCGACTGGCGGACGATCGCCGTCCTCGTGGCGGCCTTCGTCGCGAACGCGGTGCTGATCGAGCCGCTCGGCTGGCCGGTGTCCGGGGCGATCCTCTTCTGGGGCTCGGCCTTCGCGCTGGGCAGCCGGCACTACGTCCGGGACGCGGTGATCTCGGTCGTCCTCTCGGTCGGCAGCTGGTACCTGTTCGTCCTCGGCCTGGGTATCGCCCTGCCGGTCGGCGTCCTGGAGGGGATCCTCTGATGGAGGCGTTCGGCGACCTGCTCGGCGGGTTCGGCACGGCGCTCACGCCGACCAACCTGATGTTCGCGCTGCTCGGCGTGCTCCTGGGCACGGCGATCGGCGTCCTGCCGGGCATCGGCCCGGCCATGACGGTGGCGCTGCTGCTGCCGCTGACCTTCGGGCTCGAACCTGTCCCGGCGCTGATCATGTTCGCCGGCATCTACTACGGCGGCATGTACGGCGGGTCGACCACGTCGATCCTGCTGAACACCCCGGGTGAGAGCTCCTCGGTGGTGACCGCCATCGAGGGCAACAAGATGGCCCGGAGCGGCCGGGCCTCCCAGGCGCTGGCCACCGCGGCCCTCGGCTCCTTCGTGGCCGGCACGATCGCCACGCTGCTGCTGGCCCTCCTCGCACCGACGGTGGCCCGGTTGGCCATCGAGATCGCACCGGCGGACTACTTCGCCGTCATGGTGCTGGCCTTCATCGCGGTGACCTCGGTCCTGGGCAGCTCCCGCGTCCGCGGGCTGGCCTCGCTCGGGCTCGGGCTGACCATCGGGCTCATCGGCATCGACGCGACCTCCGGTCAGCAGCGGCTGACCTTCGGCGTCCCGGAACTGGCCGACGGCATCGACGTCGTGGTGGTCGCGGTCGGCCTCTTCGCCGTCGGGGAGGCGCTCTGGACCGCCGCACACCTCCGCCGCCGCCCGCTGGAGGTCATCCCCGTCGGCGGGGCGCGGATGAGCCGGGCGGACCTCAGCCGGTCGTGGAAGCCGTGGCTGCGCGGCACCGCGATCGGGTTCCCGTTCGGGGCCGTCCCCGCCGGCGGTGCGGAGATCCCGACCTTCCTCTCCTACGTGACGGAGAAGAAGCTCTCCAAGCACCCCGAGGAGTTCGGCCACGGCGCGATCGAGGGCGTGGCCGGGCCGGAGGCCACCAACAACGCCTCCGCCGCCGGCGGCCTGGTGCCGCTGCTGACCCTGGGCATCCCGACGACCGCGACGGCGGCGGTCATCATCGCCGCGCTCGAGAGCTACGGGATCCGGCCCGGGCCGCTGCTCTTCGAGAACGAGCCCGAGCTGGTCTGGGGGCTGATCGCCAGCCTCTTCATCGGCAACGCGGCGCTGCTGCTGCTAAACCTGCCGCTGGCGCCCTACTGGGCCAAGCTGCTGCAGATACCCCGCCCCTACCTGTACGCGGGGATCCTGTTCTTCTCCAGCCTCGGCGCCTACTCCGCGAACGCCTCGCCGTTCGACCTGTTCCTGCTGCTGATCATCGGCGCGCTCGGCTTCATGATGCGCCGGTACGGGCTGCCGGTGCTGCCGGCGATCATCGGCGTCATCCTCGGGCCCTTCGCCGAGGAGGAGCTGCGGCAGGCGCTGCAGATCAGCAACGGTGACCCGGCGGGGCTCATCACGCCGATCTCCATGGTCGTGTTCGCGATCGTCGTGCTGATCCTGACCTGGCCGCTGGTCCGCCGGCTCCTCCCCCGGAAGGCCGCCGTCCCCCTGCTCTCCGACGCGGTGCACGAGATCGACGAGGCGCACGGCCACCACGGGCTCACCACCGCGGTCTCGGTCCCGCGGGAGCGGCACGGGGAGGACCACCCCGACGAGACGCCTCCGCGGCGGGATCCCGGGGAACCGGGCTCCTGACCGCACCGACCACCAGGGCCCCGCGCCCCCGCCCCGCCGCTCAGCCGGCGCCGGACGGGAGCGCGGGGCCCTCGTCCTTGAGCGCGACCCCGGAGGCCCCGAGCTCGCGGGCCGCCGCCAGCAGCCGCACCACCAGGTCGGCCGCCTCGGCGTAGCCCAGCCCGTGCGGCGGCCGCACGTTGGAGACGCAGTTGCGCTCGCTGTCGGCCCGCCCCGGCCGCGGGTCCCAGGTGAGGTAGACGCCGAGCGAGTCCGCCGAGGAGAGCCCCGGCCGCTCGCCGATGAGCACCAGCACCACCCGGGCGCCCAGCGCCGCGCCGATCTCGTCGCCGAGCGCCACCCGCGCCTGCGTCGCGAGCACCACCGGGCCCACCGACCAGCCGGCCAGCCGGTCGAGCAGCGCCCGCGTCAGCGCGGCCCCGTGCTCGTGCACCGCCCGCGGGGAGAGCCCGTCGGCCAGCACGATCGCGACGTCGGCCCCCGCCGGCGCGAGCGCGCACCCCGGAGCCAGCCGCCGGCCGAGGTCGGGGCGCTGCAGGTACTCGGCGCGGTCGGCCACCGCGGAGCGCACCTCGATCACCGGCACCCCCTCCAGCCCGGCGCGCACGACCGCCGGGTCGAGCGGCGTCTGCACCGCGTCCCGGGCGACCGCGTGCGCCAGCCGGAACTCCAGCTCCCGGGCGGTCGGCAGCCCGTCGCCGGCCCGGCCCAGCGCCACCCGGGCCCGGGTCGCCGCGCGCAGCACCGCCCACGGGTCGTTGCCGGTGATGCTCATGCCCGGGCCGCCGCGAGCAGCGCCTTCGCCGCGGGGGCGTCCGGGGTCAGCGCCCGCACCCGCCCGTCGCCGTCCAGCAGGTCCATGCGGGTCAGCCACGCCTCGAACTCCGGGGCCGGTCGCAGCCCGAGCACCCGCCGGGCGGTGAGGACGTCGGAGAAGGAGAGCGACTGGTAGTGCAGCATCACGTCGTCGGAGCCGGGGACGGCGATGACGAACGAGCAGCCGGCCACCCCGAGCAGCAGGGTCAGGGTGTCGGTGTCGTCGGCGTCGACCTCGGCGTGGTTGGTGTAGCAGACGTCCACCCCCATCGGCAGGCCGAGCAGCTTGCCGCAGAAGTGGTCCTCCAGCCCGGCGCGGACCACCTGCTTGCCGTCGTAGAGGTACTCCGGCCCGATGAACCCGACGACGGTGTTCACCAGCAGCGGCTCGAAGTGCCGGGCCACCGCGTACGCCCTCGCCTCGAGGGTCTGCTGGTCCACCGGCCGCCCGTCGACCCCGCGGTGGGCGTCGGCCGAGAGCGCCGACCCCTGCCCCGTCTCGAAGTAGGTGACGTTGCGCCCGACCGTGCCGCGGCCGAGCTCCAGCGCGCCCGCGCGCGCCTCGGCGAGCAGGTCCAGCGTCACGCCGAAGCCGCGGTTGGCCGCCTGCGTGCCGGCGACGGACTGGAAGACCAGGTCGACCGGCGCCCCCTGCTCCATCGCCCGCAGCGTGGTGGTCACGTGCGCCAGCACGCAGGACTGGGTGGGGATCTCGTAGCGGCGGATGACCGCGTCGACCAGTTCCAGGAGGGCGACCGTCCGGGCCGGCGAGTCGGTGGCCGGGTTGATGCCGATGACCGCGTCACCGGAGCCCTGCAGCAGCCCGTCGACGATCGACGCCGTCACCCCCACCGGGTCGTCGGTGGGGTGGTTGGGCTGCAGCCGGGAGGCCAGCCGCCCGGGCAGGCCCAGGGTGCTGCGCAGCCCGGTGACCACCCGCGCGCGGCGCCCCACCGCGACCAGGTCGGCGTTGCGCATCAGCTTCGAGGTCGCCGCGACCATCTCGGCGGTGAGCCCGCGGGCCAGCGCGCTGATGGAGGTCTCGTCACCCTCGGCCGCCCAGGTCAGCAGCTCGTCGCGGAACTCCCCCACGGTCAGCCCGGCCACCGGGGCGAACGCGACCCGGTCGTGCGTGTCGAGGATCAGCCGGGTGACGTCGTCCTCCTCGTAACCCACCACCTGCTCCTCCAGGAAGGTGGCCAGGGGCAGGTCGGCCAGCACCACCTGGGCGGCCACCCGCTCCGCGGCCGACTCGGCGGCGCACCCGGCGAGCACGTCACCGGAGCGGGCCGGTGTCGCCTTGGCCAGCAGGTCCGACAGCGAGCGGAACTCGTACGTGTGCCCGCCCAGGGTCGTGCGGCGCACGGTCATCGCACCTCCTCCTCGGCCGCGGCGAGCAGCTCGAACTCCTCCTCGGGGGCGGAGGCGACGAGGTGGTGGCGGCTGTAGAGGGCGAAGTAGCCGAGGAAGACCGCGTAGGCGCCGAGGGTCCACAGCGCGGCGACCTCGTCGACGAGGAAGGTGGCGACGACGGCGGCCGCCGCGAGCACCAGCGCGACGCCGGTGGTGACCGTGCCGCCCGGCGTCCGGTACGGCCGGGGCAGGTCGGGCTCCCGTCGGCGCAGCACGATGTGGCTGACCATCATGAGCACGTAGGAGACCGTGGCGCCGAAGACGGCCATGTTGAGCAGCATCGCCCCCTGGCCGGTGAGCGAGAGCACGAAGCCGATCGCACCGGGCACGAGCAGCGCCAGCACCGGGGCCTTGCGGCCGTTGGTCACCGAGAGCGCGCGGGGCAGGTAGCCGGCGCGGGAGAGCGCGAAGGTCTGCCGCGAGTAGGCGTAGACGATCGAGAAGAAGCTGGCCACCAGCCCGAAGAGCCCGGCGTAGTTGACCACCGTGACCAGCGTCGACGCCGAGCCGGCGACCTGCAGCGCCTCGACCGGCGGGTTGCCGCTGGCCGACATCGCCTCCGACCCCCCGGCGCCCGCGGTGAAGACCAGCATGAGCAGGGCCAGCACCAGCAGCAGGCCCATGGCGGCGACGATGCCGCGCGGCATGGCCCGGGCCGGGTCGCGGGCCTCCTCCGAGGCCAGCGGCACGCACTCCACCGCCAGGAAGAACCAGATGGCGAACGGGAACGCCGCCCAGATGCCCATCAGGCCGAAGGGCAGGAGGTCCGAGGCGCCGGCGGCGTCGGTGGGCGCGATGTCGAGCAGGTTGGCCGGGTCGAACGCCGGGATCGCCCCGAACAGGTAGACCACCAGCCCGGCGACGGCGATGCCCGCGATGACGAGCATGACCTTCAGCGCCTCGCCCACGCCCATGAGGTGGATGCCGATGAACAGCGCGTACACGGCCAGGTAGACCCACCAGCCGTCGGTGATCCCGAACAGGCCGAGGGACTCCACGTAGGCCCCGATGAAGGTGGCGATCGCGGCCGGGGCGATGGCGTACTCGATGAGCACCGCGACGCCGGTGGCGTACCCGCCCCAGGGGCCGAGCGCCCGGCGGGCGAAGGTGTAGCCGCCGCCGGCGGTCGGCAGGGCCGACCCCAGCTCCGCGAGGCCGAAGACCATCGCCGAGTACATGACCGCCATGAGGAGGACAGCGATCAGCAGGCCGCCGAAGCCGCCCTCGGCGAGGCCGAAGTTCCAGCCCGCGTAGTCACCGGAGATGACCGCGGCGACGCCGAGCCCGGCGAGCAGCACCCAACCCGCCGTCCCGGTGCGCAACTGCCGCTTCTGGTGGTAGCCGGCGGCCACCGTCTCCGCCTCCACCCCGTGCCGGGTGACGGGCCGGACAGGGCGTACGCGTGGTTCGGCGGTCATGGCCGGCCTCCGGGTGAGCCCCCGCAGGTCGGGTGGGGTCAGCCTGGCCCGGCGGCCCTGCGATGGGCAATGCCCTGCGACGGGACGGAACGCGCTGTTCACGCGCCCGCCTCAGATGCTGCGCCAGCGCCCCTCGGTCGCGTTGCCCTCGGGCCGGGACCGGAAGACGTTGCCCTCGGTGGGCGGCGTCTCGTCCCCGGCGAGCGCGAAGGTGCGCAGCAGCGGCTCGACGAGGACGTCGTAGAGCCCGGGCAGCAGCCGGAAGCCCGCGGTGACGACGTGGTTGAACGCGCCGGCCTGCACCATCCGGCGCGGCCGGTCCACCGTCGCGAGCACCCGGCGGGCCACCCGCTGCGCGGAGTAGACCGGCGGGGGCGGTCGCCCGGTGGAGCCCGCGTAGGAGGCGCCCTGGTAGTAGATCGGGGTGTTCACGCCCCCGGGCTGGACCACCGAGACGGAGATCCCCGGCTCGTCCCGGGTCTCCTGCTGCAGCACGCGGGCGAGGGCCAGCTGCCCCCACTTGGCGACGGCGTAGCTGCCCAGCACCGGCGTCGTGACCGTGCCCAGCAGTGAGTTCACGATCACCAGGTGGCCGGCGCGCTGGCGGCGGAAGACCGGCAGCACCTGGCGGGCCACGGTGGCGGTGCCGTGCAGCGAGGTGTCGACGACGCGCTCGTAGACCTCCTTGGGCACGTCCTCGATCCGGCCGTAGGCCATCACCTGCGCGGAGTGCACGACGACGTCGAGGCGGCCGAACTCGCGGACCGCGGCGGCGACCGCCGCGGCGACCGCCTGCTCGTCGAGGACGTCGGCCGGGCACACCGTCACGGCTCCGGCACCGGCGGCGCGCAGCTCCTCGGCGGTCTCCTCGAGCGCCGACCGGCCGCGGGCGACCAGCACCAGCCGCGCGCCGCGGCCGGCGAGCCGCACCGCCGTCGCCCGGCCGATGCCGCTGGACGCGCCGGTGATCAGCACGGTGAGCGGCGACCCGCTCGGGTCGGGGATCGGCACGGGAACTCCTCGTTCGGGCGGCGCTGGGTGCCGGGGCACCGGTTGTCCGCAACCGACTACCCGACCGGCCCGGCGGTCATGCGGTGCGCCGGTCGAGCTCGGCGAGCAGCCAGCCGGGCCCGGTGGTGGTGACGCCGTCGGGCAGCCGGGCGCGCAACCCCCGGTCGGCGGTCACCACGAGCACCTCCTCCCCCGCGGCGGCCAGGTCCGCCGCCGTCCCGGCCACGGCGTCGTCCCCGCTCCCCGGGGCGCGCACCACGCGGACCCCGTCGGGCGCGGGCACGTCCCGGGCCCGCCCCTCCACGACGGCCACGACCGCGCCGCAGGCCAGGTCCGCGCCGTCCGGGCCCGGGGTCCGCGTCCCGGCGAGGGCGGCCAGGCGATCGAGCAGGCGGGTCGCCGCCCCGGCCCGGTCCCGCCACCAGCCGTCGGGGCGCGCGCCGACCACGTTGGCGACGTCCACCACCAGCACCGTCATCCCGTCCTCCTCGTGCCGTGCTCGGCACCCGTCCCAGCCGGTCCGGGCGCACCTACGCTGCCCGGCATGTGCCGGAACATCCGCCCGCTGGCCAACTTCGCACCCCCGGCGGCCGACGACGAGATCCACGCCGCCGCCCTGCAGTACGTGCGCAAGATCAGCGGCACGACGAAACCGTCGCGCGCCAACGCCGAGGCGTTCGAGCAGGCCGTGGCCGAGGTGGCCGCCGCCTCGGCCCGGCTCCTCGACTCGCTGGTCACCACCGCGCCACCCAAGGACCGGGAGACCGAGGCCGCCAAGGCCCGCGCCCGGTCCGCCGCCCGCTACGCCGGCTGACCCGGTCCGGCGAGTCTGGCGCCACCCGGTTGCGCACCACCGGCATGACCGGGTGGGCGGCCGGGTAGTTCCCGGGACACCCCGCCCACCGAGGAGCCGCCTCCTCGCCGTCCCGAGAGGCACCTCCGCCGTGGGAGCCCCCCTGCCGTCCACCCCGTCCACCACCCGCCCCGCCGACCACCGGTTCGCCGGGAACCGCGCGGTCGAACGGCCCGCCGGCCGGGGCAGCACCCGGTGCGCCCACTGCACCGACGGGCTCGGCCGCCCCCGGGAGGTGCGGCCGGGCTCCTTCCGCGAGCGGGTGCACCGCAACCACGGCGTCGCGATCGCCTACCGCGTGGCGGTGTTCACGGCCGGCCTGCTGCTGGTGCTCATCGGCCTCGCCCTGACGGTGCTGCCGGGGCCGCTGACCATCCCCCCGGTGCTCGCCGGTCTGTGGGTGTGGTCCAGGGAGTTCGACTGGGCGCGCCGCTTCTTCACCGCGTTCCGGCGCAAGGCCCGGGAGGCCTGGCAGCACGCCCGGCAGCACCCGGTCAGCTCCCTGGCCGTCACCGTGGGCGGGCTGGCGCTGGCGGGCGTCGCGTTCTGGGCGGTCGGCCACTTCCAGCTGGTGGACCGGGCCGTCGCCGCGCTGGGCGGCTGACGGCCCGACCGGTCAGCGCCCCGACGCCGGCCCGATGTCGCGCGGGTCCGGCGTGCGGAACGGCGGGTCCTCCGGCGGGTCGGCGTCCCCACCCCCGGGCCCCGTCCCGGGGCGGTCGGTCTCGGGGGCGCGGTCCGGCTCCTCACCCCCCACGCCGAAGCCCTCGGCGGGCTCAGGGGCACCGGCTCCGGGGTCGGCGGCGGGGATGCCGTCGTCCGGCCGGCCGAGGTTGGGTTCGAAGGGGCTCGTCATCGACATGGGCGCTCCCCTACCCCGGCCCGGGGTCGCCCTCCCCTCCGATCCGCTCCGCGCCGGTCGGCGAGAATCGGCGGTATGACCTCCGGCACGACGCCCTCCACCGACCTGCTCCTGCGCCGCGCCGCCTTCGCCGACCTGACCCCCTTCGAGGTCTACGCGCTGTGCCGGCTGCGCGTCGACGTCTTCGTGGTCGAGCAGGAGTGCCCCTACCCCGAGCTCGACGGGCGCGACGTGGAGCCGGCGACCGAGCACCTCTGGTTCGAGGAGGCCGGGGAGGTGCTGGCGACGGTCCGCGTCCTCGACGACGGCGCGACGCGGGCCATCGGCCGGGTGGCGACCGCGGAGCGGGCGCGCGGGCGCGGGCTGGCCGGGCGCCTGATCGAGGAGGCGCTGGCCACCTACGGCGGCGGGCCGCTCACGCTGGGGGCGCAGGCCCACCTGGAGCACTGGTACGCGCGGTTCGGCTTCCGCACCAGCGGGCCGGGCTACGTGGAGGACGGCATCCCGCACGTCCCGATGCGCCGCGAACCGGGTTGAGCCCGGCAGGCGACACCGGCCCGCCACCGCGCGCGGTGCCCGGAGGCCCGCACAGGGTCACCTAACCTGCAGGGGTGACGACGGCGACGGAGCTCCCCCGGCCGGCCGCCTCTCCGGGCGACCGGGACCGGGACACCGCGGCGCCCGCGCGCTGGTCGCCGGTGGAGCTGCTGCCCGCGGTGCTCGTCGGCCTCCTCGGCGGCTGGCTGCTCCTCCCCGGCCACGGCCTGTGGTTCGACGAGCTGTTCACCGCCGAGGTGGCCCGCCTCCCGCTGGGCGACATCGTCGGCGCCATCACCAGCGGCGAGGGCACCGCGAGCTACCTGGCCGGCGTGCCACCGTCGTACAACGCCCCCTACTACCTGGTCACGCACCTGTGGGTGTCGGTGCCGGGCCTGGGCGGGGACACCTCCCTCCGCGTGCTCTCCCTCCTGGCGACGGCGGGCGGCCTCGCGCTGATCACCCGGGCGCTCACCCGCCTCGCCGGCCGGGGCACCGGGGTGCTGGCGGGGCTGGTGCTCGCGGCGAACCCGCTGGTGCTCGAGCAGTCGGTCGAGGCCCGCAGCTACGGGCTGGCCGTGCTGGCCACCGGGGCGGCGGCGCTCGGGCTGGCCCGCTGGCTGCAGGAGCCGCCCCGCGGCCTGCTGCTGTTCGGGCTGGCCGGGGCGGGCATGGGGCTGGCGCACTGGTACGCCGTCACCGTGCTCGCGGCCTTCGTCACCGCCGCGGTCCTGCTGCGGCACCGGCGCGCCCTCCCGGTCGTGCTCACCGGCGCGCTGGCCGCCCTCCCGGCCGTGGGCTTCGTGGCGCTGGCCGTCCTGAACGGGACGGGTGCGCGGAACGCCGAGCACCTGCGCGACACCGACGGCCGGCTGGTCGCCCTCGCCGCCGAGGCCTGGGCCGGGGGGCGCACCCCGCTGCTCTACCTCTCGGTGGGCCTGGCCGTGGTCGGGGCGTTCCGCGCGGCCGGTGCGCGGGTGGTCGCCACCTGCTGGCTGGTCGCACCCCTGCTGCTGCTGGTGGCCGCCGAGGTGGTGCGGCCGGTCTACCTGCCCCGCTACCTGCTGGCCGGGCTGCTGGGGCTGGGTGTGCTCGCCGCGGCCGGCGCCATGGCGCTCCCGCGGCCGGCGCGCGTGCCGGTGGGCGCCCTCCTGGTGGGCTGCTCCCTGCTGGCCTCGGCCCCGCTGGCCGACCGGGGCCCGCGCGAGCGGGCCGACGACCTCGTCGCCGCGCTGGCCGAGGCGCACCGGCCCGGTGAGCCGGTCGTCGCGGCCGACCAGCGGTCGGCCACCGGCCTCGACCACTACGTCCGCATCCTGGCCCCCGAGCTGCGCCCGGACGTCGTCCTCCCCCCGGACGACGCGCCGCCGGGCGAGGACCGGGTCTGGGTCGTGCGCCGGCTCCTCGACGGCGAGCCCGAGCCCACCGACGACGACGCGATCCTCCGGGCGGCGGGGCTGCGCATGGTCGACCAGCACGAGTTCCCGGCGAGCAAGACCCACCTCGTCCTGCAGCTCTGGAGCCGCTGACCGCCTGGGTCAGCGGCGGGCCCGCGCCGCCCAGGTCAGCGACCGCAGCGACTGCCGCACCCGGGCCCGGGCCGTCCAGGCCGACCGGCCCGAAGGGCGCCGGTGCCGCACGACGGGCACGCTCGCCACCGGCCGCCCGGAGCCCCCGACGGCGAGGACGACGCTCGGCGCCCCCCGTTCCTGCACGGCGGGAACCACGGCCGCCCGCACGTCCGGGCCCATGGCGAGGAAGGCCCCGGCGTCCGGCGGCAGACCGGTCAGCCGGCCCGCCACGCGCCGGTGCAGCGTGCCGGTGAGCCGCCGCAGGGGCGACTCGTAGCGGCCGCGCCGCCCGGCGAACACCGCCGCCACGTCCCCGGTGGCCAGCCGGTCCAGCAGCAAGGGCACCGCCTCGGGCGGGTCCTGCAGGTCCGCGTCCAGGCACACCCAGACGTCGGCGGCCGCCTCCTCGGCGAGCCCGCGCGCCAGCGCCGCGTGCTGCCCGACGTTGACCGCCAGCTCCGTGACCGCGATCCGGCCGTCCCGGGCGGCGAGGGCCCGCGCCACGGCGGTGCTGTCGTCCGGGGAGGCGTCGACGACCAGCCGGAGCCGCCACGGCCGGCCGGCGAGCGCCACGGCCAGCCGCTCGGCGAGCTCCGCGAGGGTCGCCTCGTTGCCGTACACGGGGACGACGACCGCCACCTGCGGATCCGCTCCCCCGCCCGCGGTCACCCGGCCGCCCAGGTCCGGGCCAGGCCGTCGGCGAGGTCCACCGTGGGGGTCCAGCCCAGCAGCCGCCGGGCCAGCGCCGGGTCGCAGACCCAGTCGGCGGTGTCCCAGCCACGCCCGGGGTGCGCGCCCGGTGCGGTGGCGATCGGGCGGCCGGTCACCCGCTCGGCGGTGGCGACCAGGTCCTCGGTGGCGGTCTGCACACCGGTGCCGATGTTCAGCACCACGCCGGGGGCCAGGTCGCCGTCGACCGCGGCGCGGACGCAGGCGTCGACGACGTCACCCACCCACACCCAGTCCCGCCGGCTGACGTGGGCCGGGAGTGCCACGGTCCCGCCGGTGCGGGCGGCGGTCATCACGACCGGGACCAGCCGCGTGGGGTGGTCACCCGGCCCGTAGACCTGGAAGGCGCGCAGCACCGCCGCCCGGATCCCGCGCTCGGCCGCCGCCGCCTGCAGGAGCAGCGAGCCGGCGGCCTTGGTGGCGCCGAAGAAGCCGCGCGGCTCCAGGGCGGCGTCCTCGGCCAGCGGGTGCGGCGCGGCGGCGTACTCCGTCGACGAGCCCAGCCTGACCACGGCCGAGCAGCGGTCGGGCAGCGCGTCGACCAGCCACGGGCTGGTGTTGACCGCGGTCGTCGCGGCGCGTTCGGCGGGCGTCGCCTTCGCGCGGCCGGCGGCGAGCGCGAACACGACGTCCGGGTCCGCGGCCCGCACGGCCGCCGCACCGGCGACCGGATCCGCCAGGTCGACGTCGCGGCGGGTCAGCCCGGTGACGTGCCACCCGTCCCGCTCCAGCCGCGCCACCAGGTGCCGGCCGACGAACCCCCCGGCTCCGGTCACCAGCGCCCTCACGCCGGCTGCGCCACCCGTGCCGCGTGTTCCTGCGCCGTGGCCGCGACGGCGGCGACGAATGCCCGGCGGGATTCGGCGGCGCGCTCGGCACCGGCCCGGCGCAGCTCGTCGAGGCCCCCGAGCAGCCGCGGCACCTCGACGAAGGGGTCGCGGCCGGCCATGTCCGCGGTGAAGGAGCGGCGCAGGAAGGTGAAGTGGGTGTCGATCCGGACCAGCTCCGCGGCCAGCAGGTCACCGGGCACGGGGAACCCTCCGCCGGGGAGCGTCAGGCCGCCCACCCCGAACGGCACGGGCACCTGCGACCGCACCGCGTCGACGGTACCGTCCACGAGCGGGGCGAACAGCGCGGTGGACCCGCGGTCGATGCGCAGGTCGTTGAGGCCGACGTAGAGCCGCGAGAGCGGCCGTCGGGCGAGCTCCGCGACCCGGTCGACCGCGTCCTGGGTCTCGACCAGGATGCCCAGACCGCAGCGCCCCGCGACCAGGTCGAGCGTCCGGTCGACCTCCTCCGCGGAGCGCACCATGGGCAGCAGCAGCTCGTCGGCGCCGCGGTCGACCGCGTCGTCCACCTCGGCGGCGGTCCACGGCCCGAAACCGTTGACCCGGCAGAGCAGACGGCCGGAGGTCGCCGCGCGCATGCGGCTCAGGTCCCCGGGAGTGTCCTCGTTGACCTGGGTGCCCTCCCCCGCCTGGCGCCGCAGCTTGCCGCGGCGCTCCCAGTCGATGACGATGCCGGCCGCACCGGCAGCCACGACGTCGCGCCCCCAGTGGGGGTCGACGGTGAAGAGGAACAGATCCATGCGCGGTAGCTTAGGCTTTCCTAACCTGTTCGCGCCGCCGGGTCGCGGCGGGTCCGCTCAGAAGGCCGGATCCGCGACGACGGGGCGACCGGCGCGCCCGGCGGCCGGGAAGGTCAGCGCCGCGCCGGCGACCTCGATCGAGACCTCCTGCCCGACCGCGGGCAGCTCCGCGCCCTCCAGCCGGGCCGTGACCGTCCCGCCGTCGGGCAGGGTCAACCACACGCGGGAGTCGTGCCCGTAGAAGTCCACCTCGCGCACCCGCGCCCGGGCTCCCGCCCCGAGCGGCGGCCCCAGCCGGAGCTGCTCCGGCCGCAGCAGGACGCGGGCCGGCCCGTCGGCCACCGCGCCGGCGACCGGAAGGTCACCCAGGACGCAGAGCGCGCTGCCGTCGCGGACCTCCGCGTCGAGGACCACCGACTCGCCGACGAACGCGGCCACGTCGAGGTCGGCCGGGCGCCGGTACAGCGTGCGCGGGTCGGTCAGCTGCACCAGCCGGCCGTCCCGCAGAACCGCCACCTGGTCGGCCATGGACAGCGCCTCGGCCTGGTCGTGGGTGACCAGCACGGCGGTCGCGCCGGCGGCGCCGAGCGCTGCGGCGACGGCCCGCCGGGTGTCCTCGCGCAGCGCGGCGTCCAGGGACGAGAACGGCTCGTCGAGCAGCACGAGCCCGGGCTCGGGAGCCAGCGCCCGGGCGAGGGCGACCCGCTGCTGCTGGCCGCCGGAGAGCTGGTGCGGCGACCGGTCGGCCAGGTCGGCGTCCAGGCCCACCAGGGCCAGCAGCTCGGCCACCCGTCCGCGATCGCCGCGTCGCCGGCGGGGCAGGCCGAAGGTGACGTTCCCGGCGACGCTGAGGTGCGGGAACAGCCCACCCTCCTGCGGCACGAAGCCGATGCCCCGCTGCCGGGCCGGCACGCCCCGCCCGGCGCCCGCGACGGTGCGGTCGTCGAGGGCGACGGTCCCGCGGTCGGGGTCGTCGAACCCCGCGACGAGCCGCAGCAGCGTCGTCTTGCCGCAGCCCGAGGGCCCGAGCAGCGCGGTGAACCCGCCGGCCGGCACGTGCAGGTCCACACCGGCGAGCACGGGGGTGGCGCCGAAGGCCTTGGTCAGGCCGGTCACGGTGAGGGAGCTCATGGGGTCGGACCTCGTCGGATGTCGCGGGACAGCAGGACGGTGGCCGGCGCGGAGAGCAGCACCATGACGGCCGCGTACGGGGCGGCGGCCCCGTACGAGAGCGCGCTGCTCGCCGACCAGAACGCGGTGGCGAGGGTCGCCGTGCCGGTGGGGGCGAGCAGCAGGGTGGCGGTGAGCTCGGTGACCACCGCGAGGAACACCAGAGCCGCGCCCGCCCCCAGGCCCGGCGCGAGCAACGGCAGGGTGATGCGGCGCAACCGGTCGACGCCGGAGGACCCGAGGGAGGCTGCGACGTCGTCGAACAGGGGCGGGGACTGCTCGACCGCCGCACGGACCGGGACGATCGCCCGGGGGAGGAAGAGGATCGCGTACGCGGCCAGCAGCACCGGGACGGTCTGGTAGAGCCACGGCGTCGCCCGGATGCTCAGCGTGACCAGCGCCAGCGCGACGACGATGCCGGGCAGCGAGCTGCCCAGGTACGTGGCCCGCTCCAGGAGCGTCGCCGTGCGCCCCCGGGCGCGGACGGCCAGCCACCCGGTGGGCAGCGCCATGGCGGTGGTGACCGCGGCCGCCCCGGCGGCCAGGGCCAGCGTGGTCCCGGTCGTCCCGGCGAGGCCGGCCCAGTCGAGGCCGGCCGACGCGCCCCCGGCCAGCCAGTGGGCGAGCGCCCCCAGGGGGACCAGCAGCGCCAGGCCGACGAGCCCGGCGAGCGCCAGCAGCGCGGGGCTGGTCAGCGCCCGCAGCTCCACCGGGCGGACCGGACGGGCCGCACCCCGCCCGCTGCCGGCGTAGCCGCGGTGCCCCCGCAGCCGGACCTCGGCGAGCAGCAGGAGCAGGCACAGCAGGATCAGCACCCCGGCCAGCACGGTGGCGGCCGGGCCGTTGAAGGTGGCCCGGTACTGGTCGTAGATCGCGGTGGTGAAGGTCGGGTAGCGCAGCATCTGCAACGCCCCGAACTCGGCCAGCACGTGCAGCGCCACGAGGAGGGCGCCGCCCAGCACCGCGACGCGGAGCTGCGGGAGCTGCACCCGCCGGAAGACCGCCCACCCGGAGAGGCCCAGCCCGCGAGCCGTCTCCTCCAGCGCCGGGTCCAGGCCCCGGAAGGCGGCCACCACCGGCAGGTAGACGAACGGGAAGTACGACAGCGAGACGACCAGCAGCGCCCCCGCGTAGGTGTCCAGCCCTGGCAGGAGGGAGATCCACGCGAAGCTGTTCACGAACGCCGGCACGGCCAGCGGAGCCACCAGCAGCACGTGCCACAGGCGGCGTCCCGGCACCGACGAGCGGGCCACCAGCCACGCCGCGCCGACGCCCAGGACGACGCAGACCGCGACCGTGCCCACGGCCAGGCGGGTCGTGTTCCAGAGCAGCTCGGCGACCCGTGGCCGGAAGACCAGCTCGCGGACGCCCGCCCAGCCGACGTCGACGGTGTACCCCGCGATGTAGGCGAGCGGCAGGAGGGCCAGGGCCGCGACGCACGCGGCGAGCGCGAGGGTGACCGGCGACCGGCGCAGCGGTCGCCCTCCCCTGCCCGCGGACGCGCCGGAGCCCCGGACCGCCGGCGGGACCGGCGCCCCGGGAACCGGGATGCGGAGCGCGGGAGGGGTCAGAGCAGGCCTGCTTCCTGCATCAGCTCGGTGACCTCCGAGGCGTCGAGCGAACCCGGGTCGACGGCGGGCGCCTGCAGCTCCGCCAGCGGCGGCAGCGCGTCGGCCGAGGGGACGCCGGTACCGACGGCGTACTCGAGCGCGCTGCTGCCGGCCAGCCGCTCCTGGGCGGGGCGGCTCGTGAGGTACTCGACCAGCTCCTGGGCCTGCTCGGGCTGGTCCGAGGAGGCCAGCACCCCGGCCCCCGAGACGCTGAGGAAGGCGCCCGGGTCCTGGTTGCGGAAGTAGTGCAGGGCGGCGTCGTCGCCGATGAGGCCATCCTGGGCCTGGTCGCGGAACCAGTAGTAGTGGTAGGTGATGCCGACCGGGACCTCGCCCTCGTCGACGGCCTTCATGATCGCCGTGTTGCTCGCGTAGATCTCGGCGTTGTCCTCGAGACCGGCGAGCCACGCCCGGGTCGCCTCCTCGCCCTCCATCTCCAGGACGGCGCTGACGATCGCCTGGAAGTCCGCCCCTCCGGCGGCGATGCCGACCCGGCCCTCCCACGCCGGGTCGGCCAGGTCGAGCATCGACGCGGGCAGCTCGTCCTCCGCGATCTCCGCCGGGTTGTAGATCAGCGTCGTCGAGCGGGCGGCGAAACCGACCCAGTTGCCCGAGGACGGCCGGAACTGGTCGTCGACCTGGTCGAGGGTGCCCGCGTCCAGCGGCGCGAGCAGCCCGGCCTGGTCCACGGCGGAGATGGCGGGGCTGTTCTCGGTCAGGAAGACGTCGGCCGGCGAGGCGTCACCCTCCTCGATGATCTGGTTGGCCAGCTCGGAGTCGTTGGCGTCGCGGAACTCCAGCTCGATGCCCGTCTCCTCGGTGAAGTCCTCGAGCATCGCGCGGACCAGGCTCTCGTGCTGGGCGCTGTAGACGGTCAGCGTGTCCGCGTCGGAGCTGCATGCGGCCAGTGAGGCCGCGAGGGTGAGGGTGGAGACGACGACGGTCGTGCGCCCGAGCCTGGTCACGTGCTTCCTCCTGGAGATAGGCGAGGCATACCTAAGCATGCGTGCGCCCGCGCCGGCGCGCCGCCCACCCCCGCGCGCCGTGCGGTGCAATGGACGGCGTGCTGCCCCCCGGCTCCCCAGAGGAGCACTCCGGCCCGCCGGCGGGCGACGCCGCGCTGCTGCGGGAGGCCGCGGACCGGGTGGAGGCGCTGGCCGCCGGTGCGACACCGGGACGGTGGCGGCTCGGCGGGTTGCTGGCCACCCGGCCGGAGGTCCTCGCCGAGGGCCCGGGCGGCAGCACCGAGCACGTCGCGGAGGCGCGCGCCCGGAGCGCCGGGTGGATCACCGCGGTCTCGCCCGCGCTCGCCGGGCCCCTCGCCGCCTGGCTGCGCGCGGCCGCCGCCGACCCGACGCCCGAGGCGGTCGCGGTCGCCCGCGTGCTGGTGCAGCGGCGTCCCTGACCCCGGGGAGGGAGGGCCGCTCGCGCGGGGTAGGGGACGTCGATGCAGCGCCCGCACCCCGATCCCCCCGACCGCCCCGCCGGGCCGCACGTCGACGCGGCGGAGGACACCCCGGAGCAGACGGGCCTGGCCCGCCGGCTGGACAAGCCGATGGGCGCGCTCGGGCTGGTCTTCGTGCTCGTGGTCCTCGGCCAGTCGCTGGCCCGGCAACCGTGGCTCACCACGACGCTGAGCGTCGTCGGCTGGGTGCTGTGGGCCGTCTTCGTGGCGGAGTTCGCCCACCGGGCCGTCACCGCCCGCGACCAGCGTCGGTTCTGGGCCCGCAACTGGTGGCAGGTGGTCTTCCTGGCCGTGCCGTTCCTGCGCTTCGCCCGCGCCCTGACGCTGCTGCGCGCGGCGCGGGTCGGCGGGGTGGTGTCGGCGGCGGTGCGCGGCTCGCGCTCGGCGGGGCGCCTGCTCAGCGGCCGGATCGGCTGGCTCGGCGCGGTGACGGTCGTGGTGGTGCTGGCCACCAGCCAGCTGCTGTACGTGCTGGGCGCCTACGACTCCTACGGCACGGCTCTCTACGACGCGGCCATGGCCACGATCAGCGGGCAGCCGCTCACGGCCGACGGGAGCCTGGCGCGCGCTCTCGACGTCGCGCTGGCCACCTACTCGGTGGCCGTGTTCGCCACGCTGGCCGGCGCGCTCGGCGCCTTCTACCTCGAGCGGCGTACCGGCGACGCCGCCCGGCAGGCGTGACGGGCCGGGTCCCGGAACACGAGGGCCCCGCCGGCGGACCGGCGGGGCCCTCGTGGGCGATCAGGGATCAGACCGGCTCGGCGCAGTAGATGGTGCCGGGCTCGGTCTCGTCGGCGCCGACCCAGATGGCGCCGACGGCGGTCTCGAACTCGAGGCAGACGTCCTGCTCGATGAACTCGGCGTAGTCGAGCTCCTGCTCGTCGATGCCCACGATGCGCCCCTCGGCCTCCGCGGCGTCGCAGTCGACGACCTCGACCTGCTCGCCGGCGACGTTGGCCACGCAGTCGCCGACCTCGGGCTCACCGCCGCCGAGCATGCTGAACAGCAGCCCGACGGCCACGAGGGCGACCAGGACGCCGCCGACGGCGAGCAGGACCTTCGTGGCCGCGCCACCCTTCTTCTCCGGCTGACCCCACGGGGTCGCGCCGCCCTGCGGCGGCACCCACCCGCCGGAGGGCTGGCCGGCCTGACCGGGCTGACCGGGCTGGCCGGGCTGGTCGAAGGGCTGGTACGGCCGGCCGGGCTGCGACGGCTCGCCGTAACGCCCCGGCTCCCCCGGCTGGCCGGACGGGCCGGGCTGGCCCGGCTGCTGACCGGACGGGTTCTGCTCCGGGCCGTTCCCGGGGTGGCTCATGGGTGCTCCTGAGGTCACTGGACGTGCGTACCTGCAGATCCTCGCCCACGGGAGGGACCTCGGAGCGCGACGCCACCCCGGGCGGAGGACGCCGGGCACCCCACGGGCACCAGCACCCCCGCCCGCGTGGCGTGCGACCGAACCGTGCGGGGTAGCGGGGCCGTCATGAGCGACGACGTGGCCACGGGCGGGTTCGCCGAACGGCTGGGGGTCCGGCCTGAGCAAGCCGGCGACGGTGCCGCCCGAGTGGGGTTCGAGGTGACCGACGAGCACCTCAACCCGGCCGGAACGCTGCACGGCGGGGTGCTGGCCACGCTGGTCGACACCGCGATGGGCCTGGCGGTGCGCACCACCACCGACGACGGCGAGGTGCCCGCGACCAGCCAGCTCACGGTCGCCTACCTGCGCCCCGGCACCACCGGCCCGCTGCAGGTGACCGCCCGGCTGCGCACCCGCGGCCAGCACCTCACCGTGTGCGAGGCCGACGTGGAGCAGGACGGCAAGGCCCTCGTCCACGCGGTGGCGACCTTCGCGCTCCTCGGCTCCTGACGCCCGGCCGGTGGCGCTCAGCCGGGCGACGGCGCCGGCACCTCCAGGACGACGCCCGGGGAGGCCGCGCCCTGCCCCTCCTCCTCGACCTCGGTCTGGCCCTGGGCGACCACCAGCATGTAGGTGAAGATCACGGCGATCACCAGCAGGATGCCGAGCGGGATCAGGACCCTGCCCAGCCGCCTGCCCTTCGGGGTGCCCTCCCGGTCCCTCTCGTCGTCGGCGCTGCGGTGGTCCGGGTTCGCCATGGTTCTCCTCCTGCGGCTCGGCTCGGGTGGTCCGACCGGACGGCCGGCCTCCTCTCCATGCCCAGACCGACGGGCCTCACGCCCCCGGCCCGCGAGCGGCGTGGCGGGCGCGGGAGGAGGACCATCGGGGCATGACCACCGCCACCTGGAACGGCGTCGTCGTCGCCGAGTCCGACGACATCGTCACCGTCGAGGGCAACGCCTACTTCCCCCGCGAGTCCGTCCGGGAGGACGTGCTGCGCCCGTCGGAGACGCACACCGTCTGCCCGTGGAAGGGCACCGCCTCCTACCTGACCCTGGAGGTCGACGGGCAGCAGAACCGCGATGCGGCCTGGTACTACCCGGAGCCGAAGGACGCCGCCCGGGAGATCGCCGGCCGCGTCGCCTTCTGGAAGGGCGTGCAGGTGCGCTGACCCGCCCGGTCAGCGACCGGGACGGGCGCCGGCGAGCTCGCGGGCCTTCTCGGCGGCCTCGGCGTCGAGCTGGCGGTCGATCGACTCGGTGTAGGAGTCCCACGCCTGCTGCGGGGTGACCCCCAGCGCGCCGGCGATCTGCTCCCACTCCGCGCCGCCGCGCAGCGCGGCGCGGATGCCGACCAGCTGGCTGTCGTGCGCCCGGCGCGAGACGACCTCGCCCAGCGCCAGGAGCTCCAGCGCCTCGTAGACGTCCAGCTGGGTCCCGGTGTCGCGCAGGGAGGCCGACCACGCGTCGGCGTCGTCGTCCCGGACGGTGTTCAGCGCGGTGTCGCCGTTGTCGCGGCGGCTGAGGAAGTCCAGCCGGGTCGCGGCCGTCGTCAGCGAGAACTCCGCCTCCAGGGCCTCGGGTGTGATGCTCATGGGTGCAGGCTTCCCCTTCGTCGTCGGCGTGCCAAACCCGGTCGGCACGCGATGTCACCCACGCGGAGGGCCCGCACCCCCCGTGGGGATGCGGGCCCTGCGCGTGCGTGCGGCCGCCCCCTACAGGGCCCCGGCGCGAGCGTGCGAGCGCTGGGGAGCAGGGGGTGTTTTCTCAACTGTCGACGCCGACGGCTTCCTTGGCCAGGGCGGCGAGCTGGGTCTGCGCGGCGCTGGCCACGTTCGACCGGTTCTTGTGCGTCTCCTCGTAGCGGATGATCACGTTGATGTCGTGCGGGGTCTTCAGCTGCTTGATCGCCTTGACCGCGTCCGGCACGGACATCGAGTCGTAGCCCTTGATCGGCAGCTCGTCGGCGGTGACGTCGCCGAGCTCCTCGCGGGCAGCGCGGGCGACCTGGGCGGCGTCCTCGTTGCCCTCGCGCTGCGCGATCCGCTCGGCGCGGCGCAGCGAGGCGGCGCGGCCGACGGTCAGGGTCTCGCGGACCGCACCGGTGAACGCGGTCGCCCGGTCACCCACCGCAGAGAACCGGTCGGACGTCTCCTCGCCGGCGTGGCGCACGGTGTCGACGGCGTTGTTCACCGTGTTGGCCCAGAAGCGCACCGGGGCGTTGACCGCGCGGGCGACGCCACCGGCCACCTTCTGCACCGGGGTGGGCTGGAGAGCGGCGGGGCCGCCCAGGGCCTCCTCGGCGAGGACGACGGTCAGCCACTCGACGGTCGCCGTGTGGGCCTCGACCAGCTTCTCGGCCAGGCGGCGGGTCGCGGTGTCCTCGGCGGTGCCGGCGAGCACCTTGAGGTAGGTGGCGCGGTCGAGCAGCTGGTGCTCGAGCTGCAGGTCCTGCAGCAGGGCCTCCTCGATGGAGGTCGTCTGCTCGAACGTGGCCTTGAGAGCGGCGGAGAGGCGGCCGATGACGGGGGTCACGACGTCGGGCACACCGCCGAGGGCGCGGAGCTGCTCGGTGATCTCCAGCGAGCGGGCCGCGGCGTTGTCGGCGTTCTGGGTGAGTTCCCGGCGGACGGCGTCCGTGCGGGCCTGGCTGATGCGGGTGCGTGCGACCTGCTCCTCGGTCTGCGTGAGCAGGACGAGGGCGCGCAGCTGGTTGATCATCTTGGCGTTGGTGTTGTCGGTCATGAGGAAAACGGCTCCAGGGGTCTCGACGGCCCCGGTGCAGGGCCCCGGCGCGAGCTCGCGAGGGCCGGGGGGCAGCGGGGTCCTTCTGCTGACGGTTCTGTGTGTGCCCCGGATCCCCGCAGTGCTAACAACTGCAAGCGGATTGCTAGCAGTGAGCCTCGTCACCCGGACGAGGGAACCGCTGCTGCGACCGGACAGCGGGAGGACGCCGACCCCGGTGGGAGCGGCGCCCTCGGCGGCGAGCCGTCAGCCGACCCGGGCGGACACCCGCCCGGCCGCGGGCGCGCGGCGCTGCTGGACGTCGAAGCGCAGCACCGGCTGGGTCATGTCGTCGGTGACCTCGTACGGCGGGCGCGGGGCGAGCCGGACCGGGCGGGGCGGCAGCGACGACGGCGGCATGGTCGTGCCGCAGCCGACGCAGAAGCGGCCTCGCTGGTGAACGGCTCCGCAGTGGGCGCAGGTCATGACGTCTCCTCGGGGTCGTACCGGCACGGACAGGCGGACCCTCGCAGCCCCGCCCCCCGGGTCGCAGCCCCGTCTGACGGGTGGGACGAGCCGTTACGCGAAAGTCATGAACGGCCCGGTTCCGGATCCACGGCCCCCAGCCCCGCCAGCGCCCGGTCCAGCTCGGTCACGTCGGCGTACTTGGCGTCGAGGTCGGCCAGGTTCGCCTCGTGCAGCCCCGGGGACCGGTCCGCGCACGCCTGCCGGACCACCTGCGGCCGGAACCCGCAGTTCAGCGCGTCCATCGCCGTGGCGCGCACGCAGCCCGACGTCGACACCCCGCCGATGACGAGGGTGTCCACGCCGAGCGTGCGCAGGGTGCTGGCCAGGGTCGTGCCGAAGAAGGCGGAGGCGTACTGCTTGAGCAGCACCGGCTCCCCCGGGCCCGGCTCCAGGGCGAATCCGCCCCAGTCCCCCTCGGCCCCCGCGGCGAACGCGGCCAGCGCCGGCACCTTGCGCACGAACAACCCGCCGTCGGCGAGGTCGGGGGCGTAGCGGACGCCGGTCCAGAGCACCGGGTGCCCGCCCGCGCGGGCGGCGTCCACCAGCGCGGTCACCGCCGCCACCGCCGGGGCGGGGTCCGGCAGGGCGAACGGTCCGGCCGGCTCGGTGTAGGCCCGCACCAGGTCGACGACCAGGACCGCCGGGCGCCTCCCCCAGCCGACCCGGCCGGAGAAGGCGGACCCGTGCGGCCCGGGCGCCGGTTCCGGCTCGCTCATCCGGCCCACACCGGGCGCGTCGGCGCCGGCAGGCCGGTCTCCTCCTCGCAGCGGGCCAGCAGCTCCTCGATCGGCGGTCCCATGTCGAACACCGGCAGCTCGGCCGGCCGGTCGGCGCGCAGCTGGTCGCGCAGGTTCTCGGTCGCCTGCCTGTTCACCGTGCCGTCCTCCTCCACGCAGACCCCGTACCGCTCGGCGCCCTTCGACGTCACCAGCCCCCGCCGCACCTCGAGGGCGACCAGCTCGGGGTCCCGCTCGAGCGGGTCCCCCCAGCCGCCGCCGCCCCAGGTCACGAAGTGCAGCACGTCCCCGGGTGCCACCGGCACGTCGTGGCACTTGCTCGGCAGCACCCGCCGCGTGCCGTCGGCGCGCTCCAGCCACTTGGTGCCGCGGGCACCCGGGTGCCCGCCGTTGACGCCCCACGGGTAGGTGAGCCAGCGGTCGTCGTGGATCGCGATCGTGCCCGGCTCCTCGAAGACGTAGGTGACGTCGACGCCGTTGCCGCCGCGGTGCAGGCCGGCGCCGCCGGTGTCGGGCACGGTCACCCACTGCTCGATCCGCAGCGGGTAGTAGGACTCCAGGTACTCGCACGGGATGTTGGTGAAGCTCGGCCACAGCGAGTGCCCGTCGGGGCCGTCGCCCAGCGGCCGGCCGGGGATGCCGCCGAAGCCGATGGAGTAGAGCTGGAACCACTCGCCCTTCCGCTCCCCCGACGAGTAGTTGCCGGAGTACATGAAGTGCGGCGAGGAGGAGAAGCCCGCGGCGTTGAGCAGCGCCGGGTTGGTCTGGCCGAGCAGTCCGCCGAAGAGGTCGAAGACCCGCCCGATGCCGTGGTTGCGGCCGTTCAGCGCCGCGGGGAACTTCGGCCGCCAGTACGAGCCCTCCGGGATCGTGACGTCGACCAGCGGGTAGAAGCCGTCGTTCCAGAGGATCTGCGGATCGGCGACGGTGATCATGTAGATCCCGAAGAACATCCGGGTGAGGTTCTCGTTGATGAAGTAGTTGATCGGCCCGACCGCCTGGGGCGAGGAGCCGGTGAAGTCGATGTGCACCTTGTCGCCGGTGCGGGTCAGCGACATCGTCAGCTGGTAGGGCCCGTAGCCGACCCCGTCGTCGCAGATGTAGTCGGTGAACGACAGCGTGCGCCCCTCCTCGAACACCGCCGAGAGCAGCACCTTCATCGCGTCGTAGTTGCGCTGCAGCAGCGCGTCCAGCGCCGAGAGGTAGGTGCCGGTGCCGAACCGCTCGCACATCTCGACCACCCGCCGGGAGGCGGTGCGGCAGGCGGCCACCAGCCCGTTGAGGTCGGCGCGGTTCCAGTCGGGCTTGCGCACCTGGTTCAGCACGATGCGCAGCGCGTCGTCGTTGAGCACGCCCTTCCGGTAGAGCTTGAAGGGCGGGATGACCACGCCCTCCTCGAAGATCGTCGTGGCGTCCGTCGGCATGGACGACGGCGTCTTGCCGCCGACGTCGGACATGTGCCCGAACATCGACGCCCACCCGACCAGCCGCCCCTCGTGGAAGATCGGGACGACGACCAGCCAGTCGTTGGCGTGGCTGATGGCGGCGCCGCACGAGTACGGGTCGCTGGTCAGCAGGACGTCGCCCTCCTCGATCGTGTCGCGGAAGCCCTCGAGGAAGTCGGGGATCGACAGGCCGAACTGGCCGACGACCATCTTGCCGTCGGGGTCGGCGATCAGCGGGAACTCGTCGTGCTGCTCGCGGATGCCGGGGCTCAGCGCCGTCCGGAAGAGCACCTCGTCCATCTCGTAGCGGGCGTTGCGCAACCCGTTCTCGATGAGGTCGAGGGTGACCGGGTCGACCTCGCCCTTCTCGATCGTGCCGGTCGCGGTCTCGAGGATCGTCGCCATGGCTAGCCCTCCAGCGGGGTGATCAGCAGGCTGCCGGCCGGGTGCACGGTGGCGACGTGGCCGGGCAGGACGAGGGTGGTGGAGTCCATCTCGGTGACGATCGCGGGACCGGTCACCACGTCACCGGCGCGCAGCTTCGCCCGGTCGTAGACGCCGGCCGGCACGTGCTCGCCGCCGACGTAGATCGAGTGGTCCTGCACCAGCGCGCCGGCCGGGTCGCCGTCGCCCTCGGGCAGGGCCACCGGGGCCACGTCCGGCTTCGGGCCGGTGACGGTGGCGCGGGCGTTGACGATCTCGTGGTCGACGTCGAGCAGGAAGCTGAACAGCCGCTCGTGCTCCGCGTCGAAGGTGCGGGCGACGGCGTCCAGCGCGGTGTCCGGGTCGTCGAGCCAGGCCGGGTCGACGTCGACCGGGATCTCGAAGCCCTGGCCGTGGTAGCGGACGTCGACCTGGTAGCCGGTGGTCTGCACCTCGGGGGCGAGGCCCTGCTCGGTGAGCCGGCGGCCGGCGTCCTCGCCGAGCCCGCGCAGGATGCCGGCGAGGTCGGCGCCGGAGAGCTCGCCGAACCGGCGCAGCACCGTGCGCGCCGACTCGTCGCGGCGGCTGGTGGTCGCGTCACCGAGCGCGCAGAGCAGGCCCGGCCCCGGCGGGACGATGACCGGCCAGGCGCCGGTCAGCTTCCCGAGCGCGTTGGCGTGCAGCGGGCCGGCGCCACCGAACGCGACCAGCGCGAAGTCGCGGGGGTCGAACCCCTGCTGCACCGAGACCAGCCGGACGCCGCCGAGCATGTTCTCGTTGACGATGTCGACGATCCCGGCGGCCGCGGCCTCCGGGGAGTCCAGCCCCATCGCCTCGGCCACCTTGCTCACGGCGGCGCGCGCGGCCTCGACGTCCAGGCTGATCTCCCCACCGGCCAGCGTCGTGGGCAGGTAGCCCAGGACGACGTTGGCGTCGGTGACCGTCGGGTCCACACCGCCCCTGCCGTACGACGCCGGGCCCGGGTCGGCGCCCGCGGACTGCGGCCCGACCCGCAGCGCCCGGGTCAGCTCGGGGACGTGCGCGATCGACCCCCCACCGGCCCCGACGGTGCGCACGTCGACGCTGGAGACGCGGACGACGAGGTCACCGACCTTGGTCTCCCGGCCGATGCGCGGGGTGAGCCCCTGCACGAGACCGACGTCGGTCGAGGTGCCGCCCATGTCGAAGGTGATCAGGTCGCGGTGGCCCGCCTGCTCGGCGACCCACACCGCACCCGTGACCCCACCGGCCGGGCCGGACAGCAGCATCGTCACCGGGGCGTCGATCGCCTTGTCGGCCGAGGAGAGCCCGCCGTCGCTGCGCAGGATCGCGAGCGAGCCCTCGACCCCGCCCGCACGGAGCTGCCCGGCGAGGTTCTGCACGTACCTCTTCACCTGCGGCTGCACGTAGCCGTTGGCCACCGTGGTGAGCGTGCGCTCGTACTCCCGGAGCTCGGGCAGCACGTCGGAGGAGAGCGACACCGGGATGCCGGGCAGGAGTTCGGCGGCGAGCTCGCCGACCCGCCGCTCGTGCGCCGGGTCGGCGAAGGAGTTGATCAGGCTGACCGCCAGCGCCTCGATGCCGGCGGCCTGCAGCTTCGCGAGCTGCGCCCGGACGTCGTCCTCGTCCAGCGGGCGGACGACCGCGCCGTCGCTGGCGATGCGCTCGTCGATCTCGACGGTGTTCTCCAGGGCGGCCAGCGGCTCGGGCTTGGGCCAGATGATCCAGCCGGCCAGCCCGCCGGGGACGTAGGAGCGGGCGATCTGCAGCACCTGGCGGAAACCCCTGGTGGTGACCAGCCCGACGCGGGCGCCCTTGCCCTCGAGGATGGCGTTGGTGGCCACCGTCGTGCCGTGCAGCACCTGCGCGACCTCGGCGAGCTCGATGCCCGCCTCGGCGCACACCCGCTCGATCCCGTGGAGGACACCGACCGCCTGGTCCGCGGGGGTGGAGGCGGTCTTGCAGCGCCAGGTGCTGCCGGTGCCCTCCTCGACCAGCAGGACGTCGGTGAACGTGCCGCCGACGTCGACTCCGAGCCGGTAGCTCATGAGGCCTCCTCTTCCTGGGGGTGCGGGCTGGCCGCCGCGCGGGCTGCCTGGGCGGTCGCGGCCCGGACCATGACGGCCCGGGCGTTGGAGATGTGCGCGGTCATCACCGCGCGGGCCCACCCGGGGTCGCCGGCCCGCAGCGCGGCGACGATCTCCAGGTGGTGGGCGAGGCTGCGGCGCAGCGACTCGGCGTCGTAGGCGTGGAAGTTCCGCCGCACGATCGGCGGGTGGATCGCGGCGGCGAGCGCGGCGGCGAGCGTGGGGTGCCCGGCGAGGGCGACCAGCCGGTCGTGGAAGGCGCGGTTGAGCGGGACCAGCGCGTCCAGGTCCTGGCCGGGTCCCGGGGTGCCGACGTCGAGCATGCGGCGGGCGAGGTCCTCGAGCGCGTCGACGTCCCCGGGGCCGGCGTTCGGGACGGCGAAGCCGGTGAGCTGCGGCTCCAGCGAGAGCCGCAGGTCGAAGACCCCCTCGAGCTCGGCGACGGTCCAGGTGGCGACCCGGGCGCCGCGGTTGGGCGCGATCTCGACCAGGCCCTCGGCGGCCAGCCGGGTGAGCGCCTCGCGCACCGGTGTCCGGCTGACCCCGAGCCGCTCGGCCAGCTCCACCTCGCCGAGGCGCGCACCGGGCACCAGGGCGCCGGCCAGGATGAGCTCGCGCAGCTCCTGCAGCACGCGCTCGGCCGACGTCGCGGGTCGTGCCACAGGTCACACCCCCTCGAAGATTGTGTGCAAACGTAGGGGCGCTGGGTTCCGCGAGGCAATGGGTCCCCGTAAATTCCGTGTGACTGCATACAAGGAGGGGGCGACGGTGGCGGAGCTGCTGAGCGACGGGCGGGCGCCGAGGGCACGGCTGCGCGAGCTGCTGGACGGGCCGGAGCCGCTCATCGCACCGGGCGCCTACGACGCGTTGTCGGCGCGGCTGGTCGAGCAGGCGGGCTTCGGCGCGGTGTACATGACGGGGTTCGGCACCACCGCCTCGCTCATCGGCCGGCCCGACGTCGGCCTGCTGACCGGCGCCGAGATGGTGGACAACGCCCGGCGGATCGTCGCGGCGGTGGACCTGCCGGTCATCGCCGACGCCGACACCGGCTACGGCAACGCGGTCAACGTCGTCCGCACCGTGCAGCTCTACGAGCAGGCGGGCGTCGCCGCCCTGCAGCTGGAGGACCAGGTCTCGCCCAAGAAGTGCGGGCACATGAGCGGCAAGGCGGTGATCCCCACCGAGGAGATGGCGGGCAAGATCCGCGCCGCCGTCGCCGCCCGGCGCGACCCCGATCTGCTCGTCATCGCCCGCACCGACGCCGTCGCGGTCTCCGGTGTGGAGGACGCGATCGCGCGGGCGCGCGCCTTCGCCGAGGCCGGCGCCGACGTCCTGTTCGTCGAGGCCCCCACCTCGGCCGAGGACATCGCCCGGGTCGCCGAGGAGCTGCGCGGCACCGCTCCCCTGCTGTTCAACTGGGCCGAGGGCGGCCGCACCCCGCCGCTCACCTACCAGCGGATCGCCGAGCTCGGTTTCTCGCTGGTCCTCTACCCGATCGGCACGCTGCTGGCGGCGACGGCGGGGATGCGCTCGCTGCTGGACGTGCTCAAGCGCGACGGCGTGCCCACCTCGGCCCTGGACGCGCTGCCCAGCTTCGGCGAGTTCACCGACCTGGTGGGGCTGCCCGAGATCCAGGAGCTCGAGCAGCGGTTCCGCTGACCGGCCGCGCCGGGTGGGGGCTGACCACCCGCCCCCACCCGGCGCCCGGTCACCGGCCGGTCCAGTGCGGCGGGCGCTTCTCCAGCCGGGCGGCGATCCCCTCGCGGCGGTCCTCGCTCAGGTAGGGGTTCGGGCCGACGTCGAGCCGCAGCCCCTGCCACAGCGGCAGCTCCAGCGCCTTGATCGCCGTCTCCTTCATCCGCCGCACCGAGATCGGCGCGTTGGCGGCGATCCGCCCGGCCAGCTCCAGCGCCGTGGGCAGCACCCGGTCGGGCTCGACCAGCCGGTTGACCAGGCCCCAGCGCTGCGCCTCGCTCGCGTCGACGGCGTCCCCGGTGAACAGCATCTCCAGCGCGATGCCGACCGGTATCCGCTTGGGCAGCACCACCGACCCGAAGTTGGCGCCCATGCCGATCGCGGCCTCCGGCAGGGCGAACCGGACCGCCGGCGAGGCGATGCGCAGGTCGCAGGCGAGCGCGAGCTCGAACCCGCCCGCGACCGCCGGGCCGTTGAGCGCGGCGAGCACCGGGACCGGCGTCTCGGTGACCACCTCGAACACCGACCGCGCCGGCCGGTTCATCGGCGGGCGGAACCGCTCGCCCCGCTCGTCGGCGGCGCGGATCTCCTTGAGGTCGAAGCCGGCGCAGAAGGCCGGGCCCGTGCCGGTGAGCACCACCGCGCGCACGCCGTCCTCGACCACCCGGAGGAGCTCCTCCACGAGGTCGGCCTGCACCTCGGTGGAGAGCGCGTTGCGCCGCTCGGGCCGGTCGAGGGTGAGCACGCGGACGTGCCCGCGCTCCTCGACGACCAGGCCGGACTCGTGTCGCCGCGTGGGGTCCATGACGGTCAACCTGCCTCCTGCGCCGCGCGGGCGGCAAGCCGGGCCGCGTCGCCGGTGGCCCCCGATCGTGCGCGCCCATCGGCAGGACCGGCCCGGATCGGAACCGTCGGCGGGCCCCCCGTCTGTGATCCCCGGCAACGATCGGGCTCTCCCGTCACACCCGCCCCACCCGTCGGGGACCATGGGCGGACCAGTCCGTCCGACCCGGTAGACAGGTGACATGGAGAGCACTGCCGACATCCGGCTCGGTGATGTCATCGCGCCGCCGACGGTGGTCTCCATCGAGCTGACCTCCACCCCGGTGCTGAGCTACGCGCTCGCCCACAACCGCATCCCGGTCGTCTCGCGCCTGGCGCTCACCTCCCAGCGGGCGCTGCGCGGGGCCACCGTGCGGCTGTCGGTGCGCGACGCCGAGGGCCCCATCGCCCGGGGGGTCGAGCTGCTCGCCGACGTCGACGGCGGCCGCACCACCGTGCTCACCGGCATCGGGCTGGTCATGGACCCCGCGGCGATGCTGCACGTGGAGGAGCAGCGCCCCGGCGTCGTCGACGTCGAGGTGTGGCACGAGGACGTGCTGGTCGGCGAGGCGACCGCGCCGGTGCAGGTGCTCGCCGCCAACCAGTGGCTGGCCAGCCCCCTGCCGCTGGCGCTGGAGATGCTCGCCGCCCACGTCATGCCCAACCACCCGGCGGTCACCGGCCTGGTCGCCGAGGCCGCCGAGCTGCTCGAGGAGCGCACCGGCAGCGGCGCCCTGGTCGGCTACGCGGCCACCGCCGAGCGGGTGGACGAGGTCGTCGCGGCGGTCGCCGAGGTGGTGCGCCGCCGCGGGGTCCGCCACTCCGAGCCGCCGCTGAGCTGGGCCGACCTCGGCCAGCAGGTCCGCTCCCCCGGCGACGTCCTCACCTGGCGGGTCGCCACGCCCCTGGACGCGGTCGTCCTCGTGGCCGCCGCGCTGGAGCAGGCCGGCATCCGGCCGCTGCTGTGGCTGGCCGAGGGCTCCGGCGGGGGCCGGTCCGGCGGGGCGCACGCCTTCCTGGGCTACTGGCGGGAGGAGCGGAGCTCGGAGTCGGCCGCCACGACCGACGCCTCGCCGCTGGTGAACCTGGTCGACCTCGGGCTGATCGGGCTGGTCGAGACCTCGCTGCTCACCGGCGGGGGTGAGCCCGGCGCCGACCTGCACGCCCCGGCCTACGAGCGCTGGCTGGCCGGCGAGCTCGAGCGCGTCCTCGGCGTCACCGACGTCCACCGCGCCCGGCGCGACGGCATCCTGCCGCTGCCGGCGCGTGCCCGGACGCCGGAGGGGCTGCTGCAGGTCGTCGAGTACCGGCCGGCCGAGCACAGCGCCCCCGCCCTCCCCGCCCCGGCCGTGGGTGCGGCCCCGCAGCGCCCCGAGGCCCCGCCGCGGGTGCAGCAGTGGAAGAACGCGCTGCTCGACCTCAGCCTGCGCAACCGGCTGATCAACTACAGCGAGCGCGCCGGCCTGCCGCTGACGCTCCCCGGCACCGCGCTGCCGATCCTGGACAACTTCCTCCACGACGGCACCCCGATCACCCTGCTCCCCGGCGACCAGCTGGCCGCCGTCCAGGCCGAGCGCGGCCTCACCGCCGCCAGGGAGCTGCCGGCCGAGCAGCTGACCGAGCTGCTCGTCGAGCGCCGCGAGGTGCACGCCGACGTCACCTCCGGCGGGTACCTGCCCAGGCTCCGCAACCTCGCCTACCGCGCGAAGACCGTGCAGGAGGAGACCGGCGCCAACAACCTGTACCTGGCGCTCGGGTCGCTGGTGTGGGAGCTCGACGGCCGCCCGCTGCGCTCGCCGCTGCTGCTGGTGCCGGTCGTGCTGGCCCCGGTGGGGCGCACCGGCTCCTACCGGCTGTCGCTGGACGAGTCCGGCGCGAGCACCCCGAACTACTGCCTGCTCGAGAAGCTGCGCCAGGTGCACGGCCTGGTCGTCCCGGCGCTGAGCGACACCGCCGAGAGCACCCCCGACCTCGAGCGGGCGCTCGAGGCGGTGCGGGTCGGCCTCGTCGGCCACGGCCTCCCCTACCGGGTCGAGGCGACGGCCGACCTGGCGATCCTCCAGTTCGCCAAGTACCGCCTGTGGAAGGACCTGGACGAGCACTGGGGCGAGTTCGCCGGCAACCCGCTGGTGCACCACCTCGTGCACGAGCCGACCGAGCCCTTCCTCGACCCGGCCCGCGACTCGGGGACCCACGTCGACCTGGACGACCTGGCCGGGCGGCTGCCCGTGCCGGCCGACGCCTCCCAGCTGCGCGCGATCGCCGAGGCCTCCGCCGGACGCACCTTCGTCCTCGAGGGCCCGCCCGGCACCGGCAAGTCGCAGACCATCACCAACCTGCTCACCCGCGCGGTCGCCGACGGCAAGCGGGTGCTGTTCGTCGCCGAGAAGCGCGCCGCGCTCGACGTCGTCGCCCGGCGGCTGGACGCCGTGGGCATGGGCATGTTCGCCCTCGACCTGCACGACAAGGGCTCGCGCGCTTCGATGGTGCGGGCGCAGATCCGGCTCGCGCTGGAGCACGCCGTCGCCGTCGACGAGCAGGGCATGGCCACCGACGAGGAGCGGCTGCGCTCGGCCCGCCGGCAGCTGGCCCGCTACGCCGACCGGCTGCACGCGGAGAACGCCGCCGGCCTCTCCCTCTACACCGCGCGCACCGCGGAGCTCACCGCCGGCACCGACGTCCCGGCGCTGCCGGTGCCGCAGCCCTTCGTCGCCAACGCCCCGGCCGAGGTGCTCACCGCGGTCCGCCGGGCGCTCGCGCTGCTGCCCGACATCGCCGACCTCACCCGGCCCTCCCTGCGGCACCCGTGGGCCTTCGTCGACTCCCCCGAGATCGACCTGCCGGCGGCCCGCGAGGCGGCGGCGGCCGTCGACGCGGCCGTCCGGGAGGCCTCCGGGTTCGCCGAGCTGGGCGGGGTGCTGCGGCACGCCCGCACCCCCGAGGACCTCGACGCGCTGGTCCACCTGCTCTCCGGCCCGCCGGTCGGCCTCGACGTCCTCGACGAGACGTTCAGCAGCCGCTGGACGACGGCGACCGGCGCGGTGCTCGGCGAGGTCGCCGCGTTCACCGCGTTCCGCCACCCCGGCCTCGACGTCGCCGGCCCGGAGGTGCTCGCGCTGCCGCTCGCCGAGATCTACGTGCGCGCGCAGACGGCGGCGGCGTCGGGCTGGTGGGGCCGCCGGAAGCGCCTGCTCGCGGTCCGCGACGAGATCGCCGCCTGCCTGCGCCCCGGCGCCAAGGTGCGGCCCAAGGACGTCCCGGTGCTGGTGGAGAACCTGTGGCGGGTGCGGACGGCGGTCCAGGCCGTCGCCGGCCGGGTCGACTCCGTCCCCGGCCTGTCCGCGCCCACCTCCTGGAACCCGTTCACCGACCCCGGGCTGCTGGAGCGCGAGGTCGAGTGGCTGCGCCGGGCCGGCGCCGCCGTCGACGGCTCCTCGGCCTTCCACGTGGCGCTGCGCAAGCTCATCGTCGCCGGGATGCCCGCCGCGCCGGCCCCCGCCGCCGCCGTCGCCCGCCTCCGCGACGCCGTCGTCGCGCTGCTGGACGTCTGCCGCAGCTCCTCGGACCAGCTCGCCACGTGGGCCGGTGACGACGGGCTGGTCCTCCGCTGGTCGATGACCCGCCCGGAGCGCGGTGTGGAGAACTCGGTGCTGATGTCGCTGCGCCGCTGGGTCTCCTTCCTCGACACCTTGGAGCCGCTGCGCTACGCCGGGCTCTTCGACGCCCGCACGATGCTGATCACGGGGGCGGTGACCGCGGACGACGCGGTGCGCGCCCTGGACCGCGGCCTGGCGACGGCGTCGGTCGCCGAGCGGCTGGACGCCACCGGCCTGGACCTGTTCGACGTCGACGCGCACGAGGCGGCGATCGTGCGGTTCACCGAGGCCTCGCGGGCGGTCCGCGCCCACCTGACGGCCGCGCTGCCGGCGTCGGTGCTGGCCTCCCGGCCGTTCGACGCCGCGATGGGCACCGGCCAGGTCGGCGCCCTGCAGCGGGAGCTGGCCAAGCAGCGCCGCGGGCTGGGCGTCCGGCAGCTGCTCGCCCGGTACGGCGAGCTGGTCACCGCCGTCATGCCGTGCGTGCTCGTCTCCCCGGACTCGGTGGCCCGCTTCTTCCCGGCGAAGGCCGACCAGTTCGACCTGGTGGTGTTCGACGAGGCCTCGCAGATCCGGGTGGCCGACGCCATCGGCGCCCTCGGCCGGGCCCGGGCCGCGGTGGTCGTCGGTGACTCCAAGCAGATGCCGCCGACGTCCTTCCTCGAGCCCACGACCACCGCGCACGACGACGCGGTCGAGGTCGTGGAGACGGCGGTCGAGGACGAGGAGTCCATCCTCGGCGAGTGCGTGCAGGCGCGGGTGCCGCGGCACTGGCTGTCCTGGCACTACCGCAGCCAGGACGAGTCGCTCATCGCCTTCTCCAACGCCCAGTACTACGACAGCCGGCTCTCCTCCTTCCCGGCGCCCACGCACGGGCGGGCCTCGGCCGACGCCGACGGGCGCGGGGTCTCGCTCGTGCGGGTGCCCGGCACCTTCCACCGCTCCGGGGCGGGGCGGCTGCTGCGCACCAACCCGATCGAGGCCAAGGCGATCGTCGCCGAGATCCGCCGCCGGTTCGACGCGGTGCCGCAGTGGGACGGCATCGACGCCGTCCCCTCGATCGGCGTGGTGACCTTCAACGCCCAGCAGCGCTCCTACATCGAGGCGCTGCTCCGCGACGCGGACGACGACCGGCTGTCGGCCGCGCTGGACCGCACCGACGGCGAGGGGCTGTTCGTCAAGAACCTGGAGAACGTGCAGGGCGACGAGCGCGACGTCATCTTCTTCTCCACCGGGTTCTCGCCCACGGCCGACGGCACGCTGCCGTTGAACTTCGGCCCGCTGAACCGGCAGGGCGGCGAGCGGCGGCTCAACGTCGCGATCACCCGGGCCCGGCGCCAGGTCGTCGTCTTCTCCTCCTTCGACCCCGCGCAGCTGCGGGCGGAGGAGACGTCCTCGGTCGGCATCAAGCACCTGCGGGCCTACCTCGACATGGCCGAGCAGGGCACCGACGTGCTGCCGCGCTCCCCACGGTCGGCCGCGGTCGTCGACCGGCACCGCGAGCAGATCGCCGCCGCGCTGCGCGAGCGCGGGCTGGTGGTGCGCACCGACGTCGGCCTCTCGGAGTTCCGCGTCGACCTGTCGGTCGCCCGCCCCGCCGACCCCTCGACCCCGGTGATGGCCGTGCTGCTGGACGGCCCGGCCTGGGCGCGCCGCGGCACCGTCGGCGACCGCGACGGCCTGCCCCCGGAGGTGCTCGGCGAGATGCTCCGCTGGCCCGTCGTGGAGCGGGTGTGGCTGCCCGCGTGGCTGGCCGACCCGGCGGCGGTCGTCGACCGGCTGGCCGGCGCGGTGGACGCCGCCCCGGTCGCCAGCCGGCCGATCGCGCAGCCGGTGCCGCTGCCCACGGCCGCCGTCGAGTCGTTCAAGGGCGTGGCCGCGCTGCGCTCCTCGGTGACCTCCCTGGCGGTGCCGACCCGGACCGCCCGCCCGGCGCCGAAGCCGGCCGCCGCGGCCAAGCCCGCCGGAGCCCCGGCCCTGGAGGGCGAGACCCCCTTCGTGCCGTGGATCCCGAAGACCGCGGGCGAGAAGTCGGTGCTCGACGAGCTGCCGGTCTCGAAGGCCGCGCGGGCAGTGCGCCGGGTGATGGCCGCGGGCGTCAAGGCGGAGGGACCCATCCACGTCGACCGGCTGGCCAAGCTGACCGTGGGCGCGTTCGGGCTCAACCGGGCCACCGAGGCGCGCAAGCAGGTGCTGCTGTCGCTGCTGCCGCCCTCGGCCGTCGACGGCGACTTCCTGTGGCCCGAGGGCGTCGACCGGGCGACCTGGACCGGGTTCCGCCGCCAGGTGGCCAGCACCGACCGCCCGCTGGAGCACGTCGCCCCGGAGGAGGTCGCCAACGCGATGGCGGCGCTCTGCCGGGCCGCGGCCGGCATGCAGCGGGACGAGCTGCTGACGGCGACCGCGACGGTGTTCGGCTACAAGCGGCGGGCCGCGTCGGTGACCCCGGTGCTGGAGAAGGCGCTGGCCGCCGCGCTGGGCTCGGGCCGGCTCACCGAGTCGGGCGACGGCCTCGTCACCGGCTGACCCGGTGCCGGGCCGCGTGTCCCGGGACGGGGCGCCGGAGCCGGTTCACAGCGGGGCCCGCCGCGAGGACAGTGGTCGTCGGGGCGATGCCGCAGGGGCGTCGCCCGGTCCGAGAGGAGTGGTGGCATGTACGCCCGGTCCACCACGATGCGCAATGTCCGCAGCATGGACGACGGGATCGCCTACGTCCGGGACACGGTCATGCCGGCCGTGCAGGGGATGAGCGGTTGCGTCGGTCTGTCGATGATGTGCGACCGCCCGGGGAGTCGGTGCATCGTCACCACCGCCTGGGCCGACGAGAGCGCCATGCACGCCAGCGCGGAGAGCGTGCGGGAGATGCGAGCCCGCGCCGGCGAGGTCTTCGGCGGGGAGGCCGAGGTGGCCGAGTGGGAGATCTCGCTGCTGCACCGCCGCAGGGAGGCGCCCGAGGGCGCGTGCACCCGCGTGACCTGGACCCGCGGCGACCCGGCCACGACCGACCGCTCGGTCGACGCCGTGCGCATGGGGGTGCTGCCGCGCCTGGACGAGCTGCCGGGCTTCTGCAGCGTCAGCCTGCTGACCGACCGCCGGACCGGTGCGGGCGCGCTCGCGGCCACCTACGCCAGCCGGGCGGACATGGAGGCGTCGGCCGAGACGGTGCGCGGCATGCGGGAGCAGATCACCCGGGAGCTGGGCATGGAGATCACCGACATGGCCGAGTTCGACCTGCTCCTGGCCCACCTGCGGGTACCGGAGACCGTCTGATCAGGGCGCCCGCACGACGTGGCCGCGGGCGCCGCCGACCGTCCTGGCTCGGAACGCCCGCGCCGGCCATGGTTCCTCCGGGGCAGTCGCTCTCTGCCCCGCCGGCGTGGGCAGAGAGCCAGCGGCGGAGGGACATGACCCGCCCGTAGTAGCGCTCTGCCCCGCCCTCGTGGGCAGAGCGCTACTGCCGGCAGGTGGTCACCGGCCTTCCGCACGACCGCGGCGGGAATCCGTCGCGGCCGGCACCGGTCGCTCAGGTGCGCGCGACCGCCAGCAGCGTCACGTCGTCGGTGCGCGGCGGGTCCAGCGCCGCGAGCACCGCGTCGAGCAGCGCCTGGGGGGCGACCGGCCCTCGGGCGACGGCGGCGCGCAGGTCGTCCAGGCCGGTGCTCAGCCCACCCGGACCGCGCTCGACGAGCCCGTCGCTGATCAGCAGCAGGCGGTCGTCGCCGGCGAGGGTCAGCCGGGTCTCCCGGTAGCCGGCGGCGTCGAGCAGGCCGAGCGCCGGCCCCCGGCCCCCGCGCAGGTACTCGGCGGTGCCGCCGGTGGCGTGCAGCACGGGCAGGTGGCCGGCGTTGGCGATGACGACCTCGCCGGTCGCCGGGTCCAGCTCGGCGACCACAGCGGTGGCGAGCTCCCCCGGCAGGAGCGCGCCGATGACCTGGTTCAGCCCGTCGAGCGCGGCCGCCGGACCGTCGGCCCGCAGCAGGTGCGCGCGCAGCGCGTGCCGCAGCTGGGCGGTGATCGCGGCGGCGGCCAGCCCGTGCCCGGCGACGTCGCCCAGCACGACGGACACCCGCCCGCCGGGCAGCGGCACCAGGTCGTACCAGTCGCCGCCGACGACGTCGTCCTCGCTGGGCAGGTACCGGGCCGCCAGGTCGACGCCGGGGACCTTCGGCAGCTGCTCCAGCAGCAGCGTGCGCTGCAGCGCGCCCGCCAGGCGGTCGTCCTCGGTGGCCCGGTTCGCGGCGGTCTCGGTGAGCAGGGCGGCCAGGCTGCGGGCCGCCGCGACCTCGTGGTGCAGCCACGGCTGCGCCGTCTCCCGCACCGTCTCGCTCCAGGCGTCGAACGAGCGGCGCGGGCTCAACCGCGGGCCGGCGTCGGTCTGCGCCGTCTTGGAGGTGTACGGGTTGCCGCCCCAGGTGATCTCGCGCAGCGTCTCGGGGCGGAACCAGGCGAGGAAGTCCCCGCGCCCGCCGGCCACCTCGGCGACCAGCACGCCGCTGGCGGTGGCGGCGAGGTCGGCCACCCCCGGGACGACCCGGCTCACCGCGTCGGTGGCGCGCACCCCCGCCGCCAGCAGGTCGCGGACCAGCGGGCCGACCCGGTCGGCCGGGGGCGTCGTCCCGAGCAGCCGCAGCTGGCCGCCCAGCCGCACGGCGGCGCCGGCGGCGGGCACCAGGTCCAGCACGGTGAGCTCGCCCTCGGTGAGCGCCCTGGCGAGGCCGCGCGGGGTGCGGCCGATGACCGCGGCGAGCTCGGCCTGGCGGTGCGCGACCTCGACGACGCCGCTCTCCTCGCCGGCGGCCACCTTGGTGGGCAGTAGCAGGGAGGCGGTGCGGCCGAGGAACTCCGCGGCCGTGCGGTCGGTGTAGGACGGCCGGTGCGGCCCCGCGTAGTGGTGGCAGGCGATGAGGCCCCACAGCTTCCCGCGGTCGACCAGGGAGATCGACATGGAGGAGCGCACGCCCATGTTCGCCAGGTACTCCAGGTGCACCGGCGAGACGCTGCGCAGCATCGCGCCGGAGAGGTCCAGGGGGCGCCCTGCCACCGTCGGGGGTTCCAGCGGCACCGGGCGGTAGGTCGCGTCCGGGATGAGCCGCATCCAGTTGATGGCGTACAGCGCCCGCGCCTGGGCCGGGATGTCGCTGGCCGGGAACCAGAGACCGAGGAAGGGCTCGAGGTCCTCGCGGCGGTCCTCGGCGATCACCTCGCCGTTCCACTCGGCGTCGAAGCGGTAGACCATCACCCGGTCGAAGCCGGTCAGCGCGCGGACGTCGCCGGCCAGCACGTCGGAGAGCTCGTCGAGGGTCGGGCTGGCCGACAACCGCTGCAGCACGCTGGGCAGGCGGCGGTGCCAGGCGGCGCCGGCCTCCTCCGCGCCCAGGACCGGTTCCCACTCGGTGAGCAGCAGGCCGTCGGCACGGTGCGCGACGACGTCGACCTCGGCACCGGCCACGCCGACCCGCAGCGGGTTCAGCTCCCCGAGGTCGCCGGCGAGGCCCGCGCGCAGGCGGGCGGCGTCGTCGGGGCCGAGCAGCTCGTCGAGGGCTGCGCCGGCGACCGGGCGGCCGAACAGCGCGCTCGCATTGGCGGAGGCGACGACGACGGCGAGGCCCGGCTCGGTGACGGCCAGCAGCACCCCGTGCGGCTGGACGGCTCCGGGGACGGCGATCGGCTCGTCCGCGCAGCGGGCCAGCGCGTCGTCGTCGACGGTGCGCACGGGGCCGGCCGGGGAGCTGGTCACCCCGGCGACGTTACGTGGCGTCGCGGTTGACGGCGGGGCTGGGCACCTCGCCGGCGGAGTTCACGATCGGGATCACCGCGTGGAGTTCCAGCAGGTCGATGGGCAGCCGGACGGGGCGGTTGCTCCGCGGTGCGACGACGTGCAGCTCGACGCCGGCGGCGGCGGCCTTGCGGGCGACGGCGATGAGGGTGCGGGCGCCCGACGAGTCGAGGAAGGCCGTCGGCGCGAGGTCGACGACGATGCCCTGCGGGCCGGCGGCCAACAGCGTCTCCGCGGCCTCGGCGAGCCGCGGGGCGGTCGCGATGTCCAGCTCACCCCGTACGGTCAGGGCCGGACGCCCGGCGATCGTCGTACGGTCCACGTCGAACAGCACCGTTCACCTCCCTCAGCGCGTCGTCTCCGACGTCCGAGGGTAGGCCACCGTGCAGGAGGAGGCTGAACGGCCATGAACATCGACTTCAGCGTGCGCCTGCCGACCGACGCGCACAGCGTGCCACTGGTGCGCGGGCTGCTGCGGCAGGCGCTGGAGCACCTGGCGGTGCCGCAGGCGGTCGTCGACGAGATCGTGCTGGCGCTGACCGAGGCCTGCGCGAACGTGGTCGACCACGCAGCGGACCACGAGGCCTACCAGGTCGACGTCGCGATCGACGACGAGACCTGCCGGATCAGCGTGCTCGACGACGGCGCGGGCTTCGACCCCCGCTCCGCCCGCGACGCCCCCACCTCCCCCCTCGACGCGCGCGGCCGCGGGCTCGTGCTCATGCGCGCGCTGGTCGACCAGCTCCAGTTCGTGCAGGACGACGACGGCCGCCACCGGGTGAGCTTCGAGAAGCGGCTCGTCACCCAGCCGCACCTGCGCCTGCTCGACCCCCGCTGACCGGTCAGCCCCGGACCGGGATCGGGTGCGGCGCCACCAGCTCGGCCAGCGCCTGACCCCACCGGCGGGCCCGGTCCTCCTCGC
The DNA here is from genome assembly GCF_054050835.1 of Blastococcus sp. SYSU DS0510. Lineage (NCBI taxonomy): Bacteria > Bacillati > Actinomycetota > Actinomycetes > Geodermatophilales > Geodermatophilaceae > Blastococcus > Blastococcus sp. SYSU DS0510. The sequence continues at coordinate 76,661 of NZ_JBJHAC010000015.1, forward strand.
CGTCGAGCAGCGGCCCGGCGACGTCGGACACCAGGAAGTGCTCGGCCGGCGCGGCCAGCGTGGCGCCCAGCCGGCGGAGCAGCGTCTCCTCGGTGCGGGCCGCGTGGTCCAGCGCGGTGACCAGCACCGGGCGGTCGATGCGGGTGTCGAACGCGGCGGCCTGGATGCCGCGCGGCAGCCGGACGTGGTCCAGCCACTCGTGCAGGCCGAAGGTGACGTCGGGGATCACCGCCTCGTGCTCGCGGACCGTGCCCTCACGGGTGGCGGGGCGCGGCATCCCCAACGCGTGCGTCGGGCCGCCGACCACGAGCAGCCGCACGTCGGCGGGCACCAGCATCGGGGCCTCGCGCGCGCAGGCGACGTCGACCTGCAGCCGGCCGCACAGGCCGTGGGCGACGGCCATCGCGACCCGTCTCGCATCGCCGAACACCGACTCGTAGACGACCAGGGCTCCGGCCACCGACCTCACCGCCTCGAGTGCCGCCTGCAGGAGGGCGCCGACCGTAGGCCCGCCCGACCCGTCGTGGGGTACATCACGTACCCAACCGTGACCTCGTCCACCGGTCGGGGGGCGTGTCGTCGACGATGGGCGGTGTGAGCGGTACTCCTCGCGACGACGCGTCGCCCGACGACTTCTCCGCCGCGGTGCGGGAGGCGGGCCGCCGGCTGGCGGGGGTGGCCGAGCGGACACCGTTGCAGCGCAACGCCCGCCTCTCGGGGCTCACCGGCGCCGACGTGTGGCTCAAGCGCGAGGACCTGCAGGTGGGCCGCTCGTACAAGATCCGCGGCGCCTACAACACCATCGCCGGGCTGGACGGCGCCGCCCGCGCCGCCGGGGTGGTGTGCGCCAGCGCCGGCAACCACGGGCAGGGGGTCGCCTACGCCTGCCGCGCCCTGCAGGTGCGCGGGCGGGTCTACGTGCCCGGGACGACGCCGCGGCAGAAGCGGGAGCGGATCGCCGCGCTCGGCGGTGACATGGTCACCCTCGTCGTCGCGGGCGACTCCTACGACGAGGCCGCCGCCGCGGCCGCGGTCGACGCCGCCACCACCGGTGCGACGCCCGTGCCGGCCTTCGACGCGCTCAGCACGGTGACCGGGCAGGCGACGGTCGCGGTGGAGGTGCTGGAGCAGCTGGGGTCCGCGCCCGACGTCGTCGTCCTCCCGGTGGGTGGGGGCGGCCTGCTGGCCGGGTGCGGCACGTGGCTGCGCCGGCACTCCCCCGGCACCCGGCTGGTCGGCGTGGAGCCCGCGGGGGCGGCGGGCATGGCCGCGGCGCTGGCGGCCGGGGAGCCCGTGGACCTGCCGGAGATCGACACCTTCGTCGACGGCGCGGCAGTGCGGCGGGTGGGGGCGGTGCCCCTCCCCCTGGTGCGCGACAGCGGCGCCGAGCTGCTGACCGTGCCCGAGGGCCAGATCTGCACCGAGATGCTCGACCTGTACCAGGCCGACGGGATCATCGCCGAGCCCGCGGGCGCACTGGCAGCCGCGGCGGTCAGCGGCGGGCTGGTCACCGTGGAGCCGGGTCAGACCGTCGTCTGCCTGCTGTCCGGGGGCAACAACGACGTCAGCCGGTACGCCGAGGTGATCGAGCGCTCGCTGGTGCACCGGGGGCTGAAGCACTACTTCCTCGTGGAGTTCCCGCAGGAGCCCGGTGCGCTGCGCCGCTTCCTCGACGAGGTGCTCGGCCCCGAGGACGACATCGTGCTGTTCGAGTACGTCAAGCGGGACAACCGTGAGACCGGCGCCGCCCTGACCGGGATCGAGCTGGGCAGCGCCGAGGGCCTGCCCGCCCTGCTGGCCCGGTGCGAGGCCAGCCCGCTGCGCATCCAGCTCGTCGCCCCCGGGACGACCGCCTACCGCTTCCTCGTCTGAGACCCCGCCGCCGGGGCGACCGCCCGGCACCCCGGGGTCGGCTCGCCGCAGCCTTCAGGCGGTCATGAAGCCGCTCTCGTAGGCGGCGATGACCGCCTGGGTGCGGTCCCGGGCGCGCAGCTTGAGCAGCACGCTGCTCACGTGGGTCTTCACCGTCTCGCGGCTGAGGAACAGCTCGGTGGCGATCTCCGCGTTGGACAGCCCTCCGGCCACCAGCCGCAGGACGTCGGCCTCGCGCCCGGTCAGCTCGGGCAGCGCGGCGTCCCCGCGGGCCCGGGACGGCGCGTGCGAGGCGATGAGCCGGCGGGTGAGGTCGGGCAGCACCAGCGAGGTTCCCCGGGCCACCACCCGGATCGCGTCGACCAGCTCGTCCGGGTCGGCCCGCTTCAGCGCGAAGCCGCTCGCCCCGGCCTGCAGCGACCGGAACAGGTAGTCGTCGTCCTCGAAGGTGGTGAGCACGAGCACGCGCGGGCGCTGCGGATCGCGCGCGACCAGCTCCCGGGTGGCCGCGATGCCGTCCATGTCGGGCATCCGCACGTCCATGAGGACGACGTCGGGGTCCGTGCGCGCCGCCACGTCCAGCGCCTCCCGGCCGGTGCCGGCGTCGCCCACCACCGTGAGGTCGGGCTCGCTCTCCAGGATCACCCGCAGGCCCGACCGGACGAGCACGTCGTCGTCCACCAGGAGCAGCCGCAGCGTCACGCCGCCCCCGACAGCGGCAGGCTCGCGCTCAGCTCGAAGCCGCCGCTGGGTGTCGGCTCGGCGCGGAGCGTGCCGCCGGCCGCCGCGGTCCGCTCGCGCAGGCCCGCCAGCCCCCGTCCGCCCCCGGGGCCGGGGCGGCTGTCCAGCTGCGAGGCCCGCTCGTTGACCACCCGGACGTCGAGGGTGTCGCCGGAGCGGACGACCTGGGCGACGGTCAGCGGGCAGCCGGCGTGCCGCAGCACGTTCGTCGTCCCCTCCTGCACCACCCGGTAGGCGAGCTCCTGCACGCCCGGGGGGACGTCGTCGACCTCGCCGTCGATCACGAGGGCGACCGGCAGCCCCCCGTCGCGCAGCCCGGCCAGCAGGTCGTCGAGGTCGGCGAGGGTGGGCGTGACGAAGGCGGGGCCGCCGGGCGGGCCGTCCCCGTCGCGCAGCACGGTGAGCACCCGGTCGAGCTCGGCGAGCGCGGCCCGGGTGTTGGTCTCGATGTGCCCGAGCGCCTGGCGGGCGAAGTCGGGGTGCACCGGCCGGCCGTCCGCTGGGGTGAGCGTGCGGCGGGCGGCGGTGGCCTGGAGCAGGCTGGCGGTCAGCGAGTGCCCGATGGTGTCGTGCAGGTCGCGGGCCAGCTTGTTGCGGTCGGCGAGGCGGCGGCTGCTCTGCTGGAGGGCGGCGATCTGCTGCTCGGTCGCCGTGCCGAGCAGCCGCGGCGCCACCGCCGCGGCCAGCTGCACCAGCAGCTCGAGCACGACCAGGGTCAGGACGACGACCACACCCATCAGCGCCAGCAGCGGCAGCGCCGTGACCGGGTTCCAGTCGGCGCCCCAGCCGAGGTAGGCGAACCCGAGGCCGCCGAAGAACAGGGTGGCCGCCGTCGCCGCCCCCATGAGCACCCGCGCGCCCAGCCAGCCGACCGCCCGCCACGTGCCCGCGGACTGCACGAGCCGCCGCACCCTGCGGATGGCGCCCGGCTGGTGCCGGACGCGCTCGCCGACGGGGATGTCGACGCCGAGCAGGATGCCGGCCAGCCGGCGCTCGACCCCGGCGAAGCCGCGGATGACCGCCAACACGAGCAGGATCAGCAGCAGCCCGATGCCGTAGATGACGGCGAACACCGAGCCGAACAGCGCGACGTAGAGGGCCAGGCTCAGCACGCCCACCGGCACGCTCGCCAGCGCGTAGAGCGCGCGGCCCGGCCAGCCGGGTCGGGCGGCGACGAGCAGCTCGCGGACCCGGGCAGCGAGCTCGGCCCCGGTGCGCGGGAACGTCGTAGGAGGCACGGTGCGATCCTGACCGACCGGCGGGCCCGGCGGTTCCCCCGCGGGGACGCTGTGCTCCTCCCCCGCGCGGGGGACCCGGGTCGGCGCTGCGGGGTGATCCGCCCGGGCCCCGTGGCCCGAGACGCTTCGTGCCATGACTCCACCCCTTCCCCGGCGGCTCCCATGATCAGCGTGCGCGGGCTGACCAAGACCTACGGCGCCGTCCGTGCCGTCGAGGACCTCACCTTCGACGTCCGGCCCGGTGCGGTGACCGGCTTCCTCGGGCCGAACGGCGCGGGCAAGTCCACCACGATGCGCATGATCCTCGGCCTGGACCGCCCCACGTCGGGCTCCGTGCTCGTCGGGGGCCGGCCGTTCACCTCGCTGGCCGAGCCGCTGCGCGCGGCCGGCGCGCTGCTGGACGCCCAGGCCGTGCACCCCGGGCGCAGCGGGCGCGACCACCTGCGGGTCGCCGCCCGCACCCACGGCATGCCGGAGCGGCGGGTGGAGGAGGTGATCGAGCAGGTCGGCCTCGGCCCCGCGGCCCGCCGGCGGGTGAAGGGCTACTCGCTCGGCATGCGGCAGCGCCTGGGCATCGCGAGCGCCCTGCTGGGCGACCCCGCCGTCCTGCTGTTCGACGAGCCGATGAACGGCCTGGACCTCGACGGCGTCCGCTGGATCCGCCGCCTCGTGCGGGGCCTGGCCGACGAGGGGCGCACGGTGCTGCTCTCCAGCCACCTGATGAGCGAGATGGAGCAGACCGCCGACCACCTGGTCATCATCGGCCGCGGGCGGTTGATCGCGGACGCACCGATCGACGAGGTCATGCGCGGGGAGCACGCCGGCCGGAAGGTGGTCGTGCGGACGCCGGCGACCGACGACCTCGCGGGCGCGCTGCTGCGCCGCGGTCTCCGGGTGCACCCCACCGGCGACGGCGACCTCCTCGTCGAGGGCGCCTCCGCCGAGACCGTGGGGGACGTCGCACTGGAGACCGGCGTGGCCGTGCACCGGCTGGGCCAGCAGCAGCACTCCCTGGAGCAGATCTACCTCGACCTGACCGGGGACAGCGTCCAGTACCGGGTGGCGGGCACCCCCGAGCCGGCCGGGCAGGTGCGGGCATGACCGCCGCGACCGCGCGGGTGGCGGAGCCGGGCACCGCGACCGTCCTCGCCCGGGCCGCGGGCGCCGAGTGGTTGCGGCTGCGCACCGTGCGGACGACGTGGTGGTGCCTGCTCGCGGCCGCGGTGGCGATCGTCGGCATCGGAACCCTCTCCGCCCTGGACGAGGCCGAGACGGCGAGCGCCACCGGGACGACGGCGGTCGCGACGGTCGCCGGCGAGTACGGGACGCTGGTCGGGCAGTTCGCCCTGCTGCTGCTGGTGCTGCTCGCGGTCACCTCCGAGTACGGCAGCGGGGCGATCACGCCGACGCTGCAGTGGACCCCGCGCCGGGGCGTGCTGCTCGCCGCGCGGGTGGCCGTACCGGTCGCCGCCGCCACCGCGGCCGGGGTGCTGCTCGCCCTCGTCGCCGACCTCCTCGCGAAGCTGCTGGCGCCGGACCTGGTGCTCGTCTCGGGTGAGCTGGCCGGCAGCCTCGGCAGGATCGCCGGCGTGCTCCTCGCCGCCGGCGTGCTGACCGCCGGCCTCGGCTTCCTCCTGCGCAGCATGGCCGGCGCGCTGGCGGCGGTGTTCCTGCTGCAGCTCGTGCTGCCGGCGCTGCTGCCCGCCTTCGGTGCGTGGGCGGCCGACGTCGGTGAGCTGCTGCCGGGCTCCGGTGCGGTCTGGACCCTGCTCGGCGAGCCGGACATGACCGCGGGGCAGGCCACGGCGCTGCTCGCCGGCTGGGCGGCCGCCGCGCTGGCCGCCGGCGGGTGGTCGCTGCTGCGCCGGGACGCCGGGTGACCGGCGTGGGGGTCGGCCTGGACCTGCGACGCCCGGCCGCCGCCGGTGCGCGGGCTCCCCGCCGGGCATGGCGACGGCGGCTGGCGGCGTCGCGGCCGCTGGACCGGGCCTACCGGGCGGGCGTGGCGGTCGTCGGGACGGCGGTCGTCCTGGTCGGCCTGGTGACCGTCCCGCTGCCCGGGCCCGGCTGGCTCACCGTGCTGGCCGGGCTGGCCGTGCTGGCGTCGGAGTTCACCTGGGCCGAGCGGCTGCTCGCCGTCGCCCGGCGGCACGTCGCGCGGTGGACCCGCTGGGCGACCGCGCAGGGTCCGGCGGTGCGCCTGCTGCTCGCGGCGGGGACGGCGGCGGTGGCCCTGGCCGCGGTCCTGCTCGGCCTCGCGGTCGTCGGCGTCCCGGGGTGGCTGCCCGGGGGGCGGTGACCGTGCGCGGCGCCGCCGGCTACGCGGGCTCGATGACCCGGATCGGGGCGCCGGCCATCCACGCCGCGACGTCCTCCACCGCCTCGCCGTAGAACACCTCGTAGGTGCCGCGGGTGACGTAGCCCAGGTGCGGGGTGAGCACCGCGCGGCGCAGCTCCCGCAGCGGGTGGTCCCGCGGCAGCGGCTCGGCGTCGTACACGTCGAGGCCGGCGCCCGCGATGGCGCCGCGGCGCAGCACGTCGACGAGGGCGGCCTCGTCGACGATCGGGCCGCGGCTGGTGTTGACCAGCACCGCGGTGTGCTTCATCAGCGCCAGGTCGTCGGCGCCGATCAGGCCGCGGGTCCGCTTGGACAGCAGCAGGTGCACGGTGACGACGTCGGCGGTGGCGAACAGCTCGTCGCGCTCGACCCTTCTCGCCCCCACCTCGGCGGCCCGCTCGTCGGTGAGGTTCTGGCTCCACGCGACGACGTCCATGCCGAAGGCCTGCCCGATGCGGGCCACCTGCGCGCCGATGCGGCCGAGACCGATGACGCCGAGCCGGGCGCCGTGCAGGTCGCCGCCGATCGTGGTCTGCCACCCGCCGGCGCGCATGGCGGCGTCCTCCTGCGGCAGGTGGCGCAGGGTGGCCAGCACCAGCGCCCAGGTGAGCTCGACGGTCGAGGTGGCCGAGGACGCGGTGCCGCAGACGGTGACGCCGAGCTCACCGGCCGCGGCGACGTCGATCGACTTGTTGCGCATGCCGGTGGTGACCAGCAGCCGCAGGTCGGGCAGCCGCTCGAGGACGGCGCGGTCGAACCGCGTCCGCTCCCGCATGGCGATGACGACGTCGAAGCCGCGCAGCCGCTGGACGAGCGCCTCCGGGCCGGCGGCGGTGTCGTGGAACTCGACGACCTCCGCCGGCCCGGGCAGCCGCGACCAGTCGCAGAACTCCGCGGCGACGGACTGGTAGTCGTCCAGGACGGCGATGCGGTGCACGTCCGAAGGTCTACCGGATGCTCAGCCCTGCGGCCCGGTGGCATCGGAGATGCCGGCCGGCTTCTCGCCGTCCCCGCCGGCGGGGACGCGCGTGACGTCGTCGGACATGGTGCCGCCCTGGGCTGCCCGCGGCGACTGCTCCGGTGCCGCGCCGACCTCGCCGTGCTCCGGGGTCTCGCCCGGCAGCCCCTCGTCGGCGGACGGGTCGTTCGCGCCGCCGTAGGGGCGGCCGGTCATCGATCCCTCGCTCATCGCTGCTCCTCTCCGCGACAGGCTCCCGACGCCGGTCAGCGCGACGTGGTGCCGCCGCCCTTCCTCTTGTTCGAGAGCTTGGAGATCGCGTCCTTGATCTTGCGCTGGTTCTGCGGCTTGCGGGCCTCGTCCATCGCCTTCTTGGCCATGCCGCCCTTCGCGAGCTTGCTCATGATTCCCATGCGGCTGTGGGTGCCCGTTCCGCGGCGGTCCATGCGTCCGCGGCCCGGCTGTCACGGCGGCGTCATGCGGTGCCGGGCGCGTCCTCGTCCTCGGCGTCGGCGCCCGCGCCGGGGTCGCGGGCGAGCAGGTAGGTGGCCACGCCGAGCACCACCCCGGCGACCGCGGAGAGCACGACGATCACCGGCGTGCTGACGTCGCCGAGGACCGCGGTGAGCAGGTCGCGCGAACGGGAGGTCGGGTCGGCGAGGACCACCCCGACGAAGACGGCGACCAGCAGCCCGGCCCCGGCGGCGGCGACGTGCGCGAGCCGCCCGGTGAACCCCATGCGGTCGCCGACGCTGCGGGCGGCCTTGACGATGCGCCCGGCGCGCAGGATGCGCAGCGCGCCGACGGTGCGCACGAGCCGCAGGATCTGCACCGGGCCGAGGGCGAGGACGACGGCGACCACAACGGCGACGGTGAGCGCGATCAGGCCGAGGTGGCCGCGGATCCAGGCGCGCTTGTCCTCGGCGACGACCAGGAGGATGACCGTCTCGGCGACGAGGACGGCCCCGCTGGCCAGGTCGACGACGTGCCCGGCGGTGCCGAGGGTGCCCTCGGCGACGGTGAGGAACATGGCCGGGATCGAGGCGAGCGCCGCCACCAGGACCGGGACGGCGAGCCGTTCCTGCCAGCGCTGCTCACGGCTCTTCACGGGAGCCCCGTGGCCGGACCCCGGAACGGGAGCGACCCCCGGCCCCGAGGCGGCTGCGTCGGGATCGGGGGTCGCGCCGCGGTTCCGCACGGTGCGGAGCGGGGTCAGCGGACGGAGCCGCGACCCTTGCCGCTGCCGGTGCCACCGCTCTTGTTCTGGAAGTCCGAGATGAACTTCTTGATCTTCGCCTGGTTCTCCGGCTTCTTGGCCTCCTGGAAGACCTTCGCCGCCACCCCGGACGCGATGAGCTTGCGCATCATTCCCATGTCTGCCTCCTCGTCGTCGCACCGGCGTGCGCCGGTGCCGTCTCGCCGTCCTCCGTGCCCCGGTGCGCCGCCGGTCAACCACACGACCGGGTGGCTCACCAGGTGTCGACGTGCGGCCGCACCCGGCCCTGCGGCCGCGGTGTGGCCGCCGCCTCGCGGGTGAGGGTAGCGATCCAGCGGCGGGTGTCGGCGGGGTCGATGACGTCGTCGATCTCCCAGTGGGCGGCGACGTTGAGCCCGCGGCCGTTCTCGTAGGCCGCGGCGACCGCGGCGTCGTAGGCGGCCTGCCGCTCGGCGTCGTCCTCGATGGCGGCGAGCTCCCGGCGCATGCCCAGCCGAACCGCACCCTCCAGCCCCATCGGGCCGAACTCGCTGGTGGGCCAGCCGACGGTGAACCGCGGCACCTTGGTGCTGCCGCCGGCCATGGCCTGCGCGCCGAGGCCGTAGGCCTTGCGGAGGACGACGGTCCCCATCGGCACCGACAGGTTGGCGCCGATGACGAACAGCCGGGCGAAGTGGCGCACCGTCGCCGTCCTCTCCGACTCGGGGCCGACCATGAAGCCCGGGGTGTCGCAGAGCGAGAGCACCGGCAGGCCGTGGGCGTCGCAGAGCTGCAGGAAGCGGGCGGCCTTGTCGGCGGCGTCCGCGTCGATGGCGCCGCCGAGATGGGTGGGCACGTTGGCGAGGACCCCGATCGGCGCGCCCTCGACCCGGGCCAGGGCGGTCACCATGCCGGCGCCCCAGCCGTCGCGGAGCTCGAGCACGCTGCCCTCGTCGGCGAGCGCGGTCAGCACCGCCCGCACGTCGTAGACGCGCTTGCGGTTCTCCGGCACCAGGTGGCGCAGCAACCGCTGGTCGGGTGCGGTCCAGCCGTCGACCGGCCCCTGGAAGTAGGAGAGGTACTGCCGGGCCGCGGCGACGGCGGCCGCGTCGTCGGCGACCCGGATGTCGACGACCCCGTTGGCGTGCTGGACGTCGATCGGCCCGATCTCCTCGGGGGCGACGACGCCGAGGCCGCCGCCCTCGATCATCGCCGGGCCGCCCATGCCGATGTTCGCGTCCTCGGTGGCGATGACGACGTCGCAGGTGCCCAGCAGCGCGGCGTTGCCGGCGAAGCAGCGGCCGCTGGCGATGCCGACGGTGGGCACGAGGCCCGAGAGCCGGCCGAAGAGGGTGAAGGCGGCGGTGTCGAGCGCGGAGACGACCGGGTGGTCGACGTCGCCGGGCCGCCCGCCGCCGCCCTCGGCGAAGAGGACGACCGGCAGCCGCCGCTTCTCGGCGAGCTCGAACAGCCGGTCCTTCTTGAGGTGGCCGCGCATGCCCTGGGTGCCGGCGAGGACGGTGTAGTCGTAGGAGACGACGACGGCCGGGTGCCCGCCGATGTCGGCCAGCCCGCCGACGACGCCGTCGGCCGGGGTCTTCTCCTGGAGCTCCGCGCGGCTGCGGCGGCGCTCCTGGGCGGCGAAGACCAGCGGCCCGTACTCCAGGAAGCTGCCCTCGTCGACGAGGTCGGCGAGGTTCTCCCGCGCCGTGCGCCGGCCCTGCGCGTGCCGCTTCGCGACCGCCTCGGCGCGGTGCTCGTCGAGCCCCTGCTCGTGGCGGCGGCGGACCTCGGCGAGGTCGGGGCGGTCGGCCTCCAGGTCGATCGCGGCGGCGTCGGCCGCGGCGTCCCCGTCGGCGTGCTCCACCTCGGCGAGGAGCTGGCCCTGCCGGACGGTGTCGCCCATCCGCACGGCGACGCGCCGCACCGTGCCGCCGGCCGGCAGCGCGACGACGTGCTCCATCTTCATCGCCTCGAGGACGACGACCGCTCCCCCGGGGTCCACCGCGTCGCCGGGGCCCGCCGCCACGGCGACCACCGTGCCGGGGACCGGTGCGCGCAGTCCTCCACCGGCCTCCGGCGCGGGCGCCGCACCCCCCACGAACTCGGCGAGGTGGTCCTCGACGAACGTCGTGGTGGCGGTGCCGACCTCCGGGTGCGCGAGCAGGGCACGGAGGAAGGCGGTGCTGGTCGGCACGCCGTCGACCCGCACCTCGCCGAGCGCTCGGCTCAGGTGGCGCAGGGCGTCCGCGAGGGAGCCGGTGCGCTCGTGCACGACCACCTTGGCCAGCAGCGGGTCGTAGCGGGGGCTCTGCTCGGCGCCGGGTCGCGCGGCGGTGTCGACGCGCACCCCCGGGCCCCCGGGCAGCGCGAGGGCGGTGATCGTGCCGGCGGCGGGGACGGCGCCGTCGGTGGTGACCGTCTCCGCGACGACGCGTGCCTGGACCGCGGTGCCGAGCGGCCGGGGCGCGCCGTCGGCGAGGCGGAGGTCCGCGAGGGTCGCGCCGGCGGCGACCCGCAGCTGCAGCCGCACGAGGTCCAGCCCCAGCGTCTCCTCGGTGACGGTGTGCTCGACCTGCAGCCGCGGGTTGCACTCGAGGAAGGTGAACCGGTCGGGGTCGTCGGCGGAGACGAGGTACTCCACCGTGGCCAGGCCGCGGAAGCCGTCGCCGACGATTCCGCGCGCCGCCGTGGCCAGCCGCGCGCGGACGGCGTCGGGCAGGCGCGGCGCGGGGGCGATCTCGACGACCTTCTGCCGGTTGCGCTGCAGGGAGCAGTCCCGGTCGCCGAGGGCGACGACGCCGCCCCGCCCGTCTCCCAGCAGCTGCACCTCGATGTGGCGGGCGCGCTCGAACAACTCCTCGGCCAGCAGGTCACCGTTGCCGAACGCGACCCGCGCCTCGCCCCGCACCGCCGCCACGGCTGCGGCGACGTCGTCACCCCGGCGCACCACCCGGGTGGCCCGCCCCCCTCCGCCGAACCGGGCCTTGAGCATGATCGCGCCGACCTCGTCGAGCAGGTCAGCGACCGCCGCCGCGTCCCCGTCGGCCGCGCGCAGGACGGGCACGCCGGCCTTCGCCGCCCGTGCGCGGGTGAGCGACTTGTCGCCCAGTACGGCCAGGTCCTCGGCGCTCGGCCCGACGACGGTGAGGCCGGCCTGCGCGCACGCACGGGTCAGGTCGGGGGTCTCGGAGAGGAAGCCGTAGCCGGGGTGGACGAGGTCGCAGCCGGTGGCGAGCGCGGCCTGCACGATCGCCGCGGCGTCGAGGTAGGCGGCCGGCCCGCTGCCGGGGAGGACGTGCGTCTCGTCGGCGGCGGCCAGGTGGGGGGCGTCGGGCTCGTCGGCGGCGGTGACGGCCACCGAGGTCAGCGCCTCGGCGGCGGCGGCGCGGGCGATGCGGACGGCGATCTCGCCGCGGTTGGCGATGAGCAGGCGGGCCACCCGGGGATGCTCGCACGCGCCCCGGACGGCGCCGTGGCCCCGGTCACCGCGGCCGGGCAGCTCCGCTGCTCAGCCCGCCACAGGTTCTCCGGAGACAGTCGCCCTCTGCCCCGCCGGAGTGGGCAGAGCGTGAGCACCCGACCGACACCTCCCCGGCACAGTCGCCTTCTGCCCCGCCGGAGTGGGCAGAGAGTGAGCGCGCCACCGAGATGTCCGGGGCACGGTCGCCCTCTGCCCCGCCGGAGTGGGCAGAGAGTGAGCGCCCGACCGACACCACCGGGGCACAGTCGCCCTCTGCCCCGCCGGTGTGGGCAGAGGGCGACTGTCCACAGATGGTCACCAGGGGTCGTGCCCCACCGCTCCGGTGGAGAGGCTCGGCCGGTGACAGACGACGGTGGGCCGGCGGAGTTCGACCTGTGCGGTCTGGTGCGGCGGATCCGCCGCCGGGCGGACCTGTCCCAGCGCGAACTGGCGGCGCGGTTGGGCGTCTCCAAATCGACCGTGGCGGCCGTGGAGTCCGGCGACCGTGGCATGGACGCCGGGATGCTGGCGGCCGCCGCGCGGCTCGCCGGCCTCCGGCTCGGCCTGCTCGACGCCGCGGGACGACCGGTCGCCGGCATGGCGGCGGGCACGGTCCGCGACAGGGTCGGCCGACGGTTCCCCGCCCATCTCGACACGATGCTGAGCGAGGAGCGCGCCTCGCGGTGGGAGCACCAGCCCCGGCGACCACGACCGACGTACACCTTCGACCGTCGAAGCCCCTGGGTGGACTCCGCCGACCGCGAGCGCGACCGCCCGGACGACCACCTCGTCCCCCGGCCCGGCGACTCCCCGGAGGAGCGCGCCGCCGCCCGTCGGGCGGCCGCCGCCCGACGGCGGCAGGAGGAGCTTCGGCGGCGATTCGAGTCGGGAGCCTTCCGGCACCTCGACGACGGCTGGTCGTGCGCGTGCCCACCGGCATGCGACGAGCTCGACGACAGGAGCGGCCGGCCGGTGCACGTCGAGGACTGCCCGTGCGGCTGCGACGTCGGCTGAGGAAGCGACTACGAGATCGGAGTGGACGAGCACGCAGAGTGCAGGAGCGCCGCCATCCGGAGAAGTACAGGGCCGAACACGCCCCGTCACGAGGAGCAGAGGCGGCCCGCCCGGGGCCGACGGATCTCCCGTGGTCGGCCCGCGAGTCGCGGTCCCGAGGCCCCCGCGCGAGCTCCGCTTCGCGACCCCGGCGCGTGGCGTGTGGCCGTTTTGTGACCTTTCCGTGACCGACCTAGCGTCGTCGCCGGTCCGGCCGGGCTCCCCCGTCACCACCCCCGGTGACACCCGGACGGACACCGCCGAACCGGGCTCCGGCGCACGCCGGAGCCCGGACCGGGGACCCACCGCAGTAGTGGGGTGAAGCGCCACCGGCCTGTCCGGGGCGCCGGGCGCGTTCCCCGCCCGAACCCGTCAGCTCACCCGGTAGGCGGTTGTCGGAGAACAGGAGAAACCGTCGTCCATGACGACCACTCGTACGACCACCACCCGTCGCTCGCTCCGCGGAGCGACGCTCGCGCTCCTCACCGGTGCGGGGATCGCCCTCACCCCGTTCACCGCCACCGCCTCCACCGGTGACGGCGGCGGCGGCACCGGCACCGGCACCGTCGTCACCACCACCGCCGTCGCCCCCAACCACGCCGCGCAGGTTGCCGTCGACACCGCGCTGGCGCAGCAGGGGAAGCCCTACATCTGGGGCGGCACCGGCCCGGGCGGCTACGACTGCTCCGGCCTCACCTGGTCGGCCTACCAGGCGGCGGGCATCGAGATCCCGCGGACCTCCCGCGCCCAGTCGACCGCCGGCTACTACGTGGACCGGGCCTCCCTGCAGCCCGGCGACCTGATCTTCTTCTACGACCCGGTCGGCCACGTCGGCATGTACATCGGCGACGGCCTGATGGTGCACTCCTCGACCTTCGGCAACCCGGTCGCGGTCGTGCCCGTCGACAGCATGTGGGGCTACAACACCGCGCGCCGCATCGTCTGAGTAGCGCCTGCGACGGCGGGTCCCCGGTCGTCCGCGCACGACCGGGAACCCGCCGCGCGGCTACACGTGGCGCAGGGTCGCGCGCTTCAGCCGGATGATCAGCCGCATCCCACCGGACTCGGCCAGCTCCTGCTTCCGCGCGCGCAGCTGCTCACCGAGCTCCTCGAGGCGCTCCTCCCCCAGCGCGTGCGACTGGGGGAACATCCGCTCCTCCTCCTCCATCGTGTGGTGGCGCACCGTCTTCTCCAGCATGCGCACCTCGGTGGTGAACTGCGGGTCGGTGACGTCCATGCGCATGACGGTGGCGACCTGGTCGTCGATCTGCCGGTGCTCGGCGTGCGCGAGGGCCAGCAACGGGGAGACGTCGGGGACGGCGGGGTAGAAGAGCTCGTCCTCGATCTGGGCGTGGATCTCGATCTCGCGCAGGAACTCGTCCCGGAGCTCCTCCCGGCGGGCGGCCTGCGTCTCGGTCGTCTCCGCCAGCTCGCGCAGCAGCCCGCGCAGCACGTCGTGGTGCGCGATCAGGACCTCGTCGGCCTTCACCGGGACGCCTCCTCCACCGTGGTCACGGCCGTCGGGGTGCGCCAACGGGCCCGCCGCCGCACCTCCACCGCGCCGTCGCGGACGCGGGTGTCGTAGCAGGGCAGCGGCGCCGTGGACGGCCCCTGCGCCGGCTCCCCGGTGTCGAGGTCGAACCGCGACCCGTGCCACGGGCACACCAGCTCCTCCCGGTGCAGCCACCCCTCCCCCATCGGGCCGCCCAGGTGCGGGCAGCGCCCGCCCAGCGCGCGCACCTCGTCCTCGGTGCGGATCAGCACGACCGGCACCCCGTCGGCGTCGACGTCGAACGGCTCGCCGTCGGGGAGGTCGGCGAGCCGGGCCACCGGCGTGAACCTGCGGGGCGACCGGCCGGCCGCGGAGTGGTCGACACCCAGCCGGTGACGGTAGGAGAGCGCACCGCCCAGGTAGCCGCTGGCCAGGACGATCGCGTAGCCCGCGGCGGCAGTGACCCGGGCCCGCACCGCGCGCCCACGCCCCCGGTCCACGAACGACCACGTCTGCAGCGCGAGCGCGGTGCTGTTGAGTGCGGCGTGCACCAGCCCGACGCGGCGCGCCTCGTCGTGGGCGTGCTGCCAGTCGGTCATGCCGGTCGCGGCGGCGCCCACCGCGCCGGCGATCCCGAACCCGACCACCGTGCGCGCCGCCTGGCCGGTGCCCGGGCCGCCGCGGCCGGTGGCGTCGAGCCCGTCGAGCAGCGCGGCGGCACCCCAGGCGCCGATCGGCACGGTGACCAGGAACGGGTGCAGCGGATGGCCGAACCAGACGCCGTGCAGCAGGTCCTGCAGCGGGCGGGCGTAGCGGCCGGCCAGCAGGAAGGTCAGCGAGATCCCGTGCTCGACCTGGTAGCTCGGCGCGTCCAGCACCTCCATCCGCTCGACCCGGCTCACCGCCCGCTCGAGGAGGTTCCGGACGCTCACCGGTGCGCGTCTTCCGTGGCCATGCCCGGACCCGTGCCCAGCCCGCCGCGGCGGAAAACGGGAGGTGGCGGGCTCGTGCGCCCGCCCGGATGGTCGTAGCGTCCGGCGGCATGGCTGATCGAGCGTTCCGGACGGTGCTGGAGGGCGGCTCCTTCTTCGAGGGTCCGCGGTGGCACGACGGGCAGTGGTGGGCGTCGGACTTCTACCGGCACACGGTGAGCCGGGTGACGCCGGGGAGCCCGGAGACCGTCGTCCTCGAAGTGGAGAACCAGCCCTCGGGGCTGGGCTGGCTGCCCGACGGCTCGCTGCTCGTGGTCTCGATGAAGGACCAGCGGCTGCTGCGGGTCGCCGACGGCCAGGTGTCCACGCACGCGGACCTCTCGGGGGTCTGCGGCGGCTACCTCAACGACATGGTGGTCGACGGCGCCGGCCGGGCGTACGTCGGCGACTTCGGCTTCGACCTGATGGGCGGCGGCGCGCCGGCGGCGGCGTCGCTCAAGCGGGTCGACCCCGACGGCACGGTGACCGTCGTCGCGGAGGGGTTGCGCTTCCCGAACGGCTCGGTCATCACCCCCGACGGCGGGACGCTGATCGTCGGCGAGACCTGGGGCAACCGCTTCTCGGCCTTCGACGTCGCCGCCGACGGCTCGCTGGGCCCGCGGCGCACGTGGGCCGAGTTCGGCCCGGAGCCGGTGGGCGGCTCGGTCGAGGAGCTGATGGGCCAGGTCGTCGTGGGACCGGACGGCTGCACGCTGGACGCCGAGGGGCACGTCTGGGTGGCCGACGGCTTCGGCTCGCGGGTGCTGCGGGTCGCGCCGGGCGGGCAGGTGGTCGACGAGGTCGCCGCCCCGGACGGCCTGGGCACCTACGCCTGCGCGCTCGGTGGCGAGGACGGCCGGACGCTGCTGCTGTGCTGCGCCCCCGACTTCTACGAGCACACCCGCGCACCGGCGCGGGAGGCGGTGCTGGTGTCGACGGAGGTCACCGTCCGGCACGCCGGCTTCCCCTGATCCCACCCCGGCAGGCGGAAAGGGCGGCCGGGGAGCCCGCGGGCACCCCGACCGCCCTCGCGGTCCTACCGACGGATCAGGGGGTCGCCGCCGTGAAGGCGCCCTGGCCGACCCGCTGGATCTCACCGGCCGACGGGATGCCGAGGAAACCCGCGATGCTCCACGCCGAGGCGTACAGGTGCCCGCCCTCGATCTCCAGGCCGGTCGGCATGGTGACCTGCGCGGTGGCGCGGTCGCCGTCCCGCTCGATCCGGGTGAGCTCGCCGACCGTCGACGGGTCGAGGTCCGCCGGCGGCGGACCCTCGCCCATCGGCGCGCCCTCGAGCACGTTGGACACGTAGACCGTGCCCTTGTGGTCCACGGCCACCCCGGTGACGCTGGTCAGGCCCTCGATCACGTCGACCTGGTTGCCGTGCTGGTCGAGCACGTAGACCCGCGCCGCCCCGGGCACCTCGGCCCCCAGCGTGCCGACGTAGATCTTCCCGTCCGGCCCCTCGGTGATCTCCGTGGGCACCGGGTCGCACCCGACGGTGCCCGGGTTGTTGAACGCCTCCGCGCACCCGTCGACGTCGGTGACCACCGGCGGGACGAAGAAGGTGCTGATCTCGCCGGACTTCCGGTCGATGGAGAGGACGGCGTTCGCGCCCGCGTCGGAGACGAGGATGCGGTGGGGCTGGGCCAGCACCGAGAACGGGTTGGACAGCGTCTCGAACGGCTCCTCGCCGACGAACTGCTGCTGGCCGTCCGGGTTGTTGTCCAGCTCGTACTGCAGGAGGTCCCAGGTCCGCAGGATCTCCCCACCCGGCGTGGCCTCCACCAGCTGCTGGCTGGGCAGGCCCTCACCGGCCTCCGGCGGACCGGCGAACTCGCCGATGGCGACGTAGATGAGGCCGCGCACGTAGTCCACGCCCTGGGCGTTGCCCAGGCCGGACAGGATGGTCTGGGACCGTCCTCCGCGCGGGTCGATCCAGGTCACCTCCCCCGTGTCGGACTCGGCGACGATCAGCCGGCGACCCTTGTACTCGCTGAGCTGCCGTGGTCCGTCGAGCCCTCCGACGACGGTGGTGACGTCGCCACCCGGGGCGTGCCCCTTGCCGTCGTCGGCACCGGCCGCCGTCGGTGACACGACGACCAGCGCCATGGCCGCGGCTGCACCCGCCGCCGCCTTGATGTACCGCATCTTCTCTCCCTCGATCGACTCCCCCGTGGAACGCGGGGGAACCTGCCAGGGGGCTGTGCGCCGCGGGCCGGTCGTCGATCTCGCTCAGATCACGTCCGTGCGCGCCGTCACCCACCGCGGTCGCCACAGGCAGGCGCGGTGAGCATTTCGGTGCCCGGTGGTCCAAAGGGCCAGGTCAGGAAGGGGTGCGGCACTGTCCGGCGGGGTGATCCGCCGTGCACGGTCCACCGGTCAGCCGGCCAGGTGGGCCTCGAGCCGGTCGAGGAACGGCAGCTGGGCCTTCACGATCCGCGCCCGGGCCGTGGCGAGGTCGAACCAGGCGGCCCGGTCGACCTCCGGGAACTCCTGCACGCGGCCCGAGCGCGGCGGCCACTCCAGCGGGAACGTGTTGCTCACGACGGCGTCGACGTCGAGGTCGCCCTCACCGGTCCAGACGGCGAGCAGCTTGCGGCCCTTCAACTCGCCGAGCGGGTGCAGCGCCGCCGCGGGCACCGGGAAGCCCAGCTCCTCGGCGAACTCCCGGCGCGCGGCGGCCTCGCCGTCCTCGTCCGGGTCGTGCTCCCCCTTGGGGATCGACCAGGCGCCGTCGTCCTTGCGCGCCCAGAACGGCCCGCCCATGTGACCGAGCAGCACCTCGACGCCGCCGCCGCCGCGGCGGTGGAGCAGGATCCCGGAGCTGCGGACGGGCGGCACGCGGACAGCCTGGCAGAGACCGCGGGGCATCCCGCCCCCTCTCCCCGCCGGGTCCACGAGCCAGTTCCCGTGCGGGGGCTGTCGGGACAGGGGTCGGCCCCGGTGCGGGAGGGACTAGTCGGCTTTCAGCGGCCCACAAGTGCCCGGGGCCATCCTCGGCGATGACCGGGTCGCCGCGCCCGACCTCCCGGTCACCGGCGCCCGGGCCTGCGTCACCGGCTTCGGCGCCTCGCGGTTCCGGGTGCACGTCCCGAGCATCCCGGGACACCGATCCCTGTCGCCCGGGACGCCCCCCTCCCTAGCGTCGACCCCACTGCTCCGCCCGACCAGACGAGGTGCCATGACCACCGCGGTCCTCCCCCGCCCCGCCCCGACCGTCGCGCCGCCGGCCCTGACCCCGCCGGCCCCGCCCGCGACGCCGGGGACCGCGGCCACCGCCTACCAGCGCGTGCTGCACCGGGCCGTGCTCCGCGAGCTCCGGCTGCTGGCCGATCTCGCGTCGTGGGTGACCACCGACGACGCCGCCCGCGTCGCCGAGCTCACCCGGCACGCCGACCTCGTCGCGCGGGTGCTCCTCCAGCACCACGCCGTCGAGCGGGAGCGGCTGTGGCCCGCGCTGTTCCGCTCCCTGCCCTCCGCAGCGGAGGAGCGCGCCCGGCGGCACGTCGTCGCGTGGACCGGCCGCACGTCGCTGCTGGACAACCGGCTGCGCGACCTGACCACGGTGGCGCGGCAGTGGACCGTGACCGGCGCCCCGCCCGCGCGGGACGCCTTCGTGCGCGCCTGCCTGCGGGTCGCCGACGCCGTGGCGGGGTCGACCGCGGCGGAGGAGGCCGAGCTGCTGCCGCTGCTGGCAGAGCACCTGCCGGCCGGCGAGTGGACGGCGGTGTGCCGCGCGGCGGGCACGAGCCTCTCGGGCCGCGAGCAGATGCTGGTGCTGGGCCTGCTGCTCGAGGACGCCTCGGCGATCGACCGCGCCCGCGTGCTGGCCGGCCTCTCCCCCGCCGTCCGCACCGCCTGGCGCGCGGCCGGCCGCCGCGACTTCCGCGCCGCCGTCGTCCGCCTGCGGGGCGCGCCGCCCGCGCTCTGACCCGGCCCGGATCGTCGGTCCCCGGCCGTACGTTGACGGGCATGGGGAACGGGGACGGGCTGGACGCCCACTTCTGGCTGAGCTACCTCAGCGAGGTGGGCACCGGCCTGCTCGTGCGCGCCCAGTGGGAGGGCATGCGGATCGCCCGCGACGCGGAGGTCGCCGGCAGCGTCGCCGATCCGCTGGCCCTGCTGCCCGAGGGCGCGGAGGTCCGGCTCGACCAGCGCCTGGGCGACCAGCGCACGGTCGTCGCCGCGTGGGGTGGGGTGCTCGCCCGGGTCGAGGGCGGCGGGCAGGTCACCTCGATCGACGTCGTCGGCCGCGACCGGGGCGAGGTCGAGGCGGCGGTGGACCACCTCGCGACCGGGGCCCGGCGCGCGGCCACCCTGCCCGAGGGCTCGGTCCGCGTGCGCTTCTGGTCGGAGCGGGACGGCGAGGGCTCGATGACGACGAGACGGGTCGAGGCGCCCGCGTGGCCGGAGGTGACGGCCAACTACGCGGCCCGGACGGCGGGTGCGCTCGGCGAGCTGATGGCGTTGCCGTCGCCCGCGACCCGGGCCGGCCGGCTGGTGCTCTGGCACGGCGCCCCGGGCACCGGGAAGACGACGGCGGCCCGCGCGCTCGGCCGGGCGTGGTCGGGGTGGTGCCAGACCCACTACGTCATGGACCCGGAGCGGCTGTTCGACAGCCCCCAGTACCTGCTCGACGTCGCCGGGGCGAGCGATGACCGGGACGACCAGAAATGGCGCCTGGTGATCGCCGAGGACTGCGACGAGTACCTGCGCGCGGACGCGAAGCTCCGGGCCGGGGCCTCGCTGGGCCGCCTGCTCAACCTCTGCGATGGCATCCTCGGCCACGGGCTGCGGGTGCTGGTGCTGCTCACCACGAACGAGGACGTCGGGCGGCTGCACCCGGCGATCACCCGGCCGGGCCGGTGCCTGGCCCAGGTCGAGTTCGAGGCGCTCTCGGCCGCCGAGGCGCGGCGCTGGCTGGGCAGCCGGGGCACCGCGCCGGAGGGGCCGATGACGCTGGCAGAGCTCTACGCCGTGCGGGAGGACCGGGTGCGCGACCCGGGGCACCGGGAGGAGCCGGGCGGCTACCTCTGAACCGGCGTTCGCGCCACCCACGGCCGCGGCGAGCGGGCACTCCTCATGCTGTGCAGGCCGGTTGGCGGACGGGGGTTCGGCGCTGAGCGGCCGCCGCGCGTCAGACCTCGTACAGCGCGTCGGGGCCTTGGGGGGCGTCGCTCTTGCTGACTGCGGCGTCGAGCAGGGCGTGCACGACGAGTCGCTCGCGGTCGGAGAACTCCGGGTGGCAGGTCGTCATGGTCAGCCAGGCCGCGGTCGCCGGCCCGTCCAACGGCCCACCCGGGGTAGGCGCGACCACGTTCGTCTGCCCCGGGTCGACGATGACGGTGCTGTCAATGCGGTAGACGTACCAGTGGTCGACCGTCTCCACGACGACGGCGTCGCCGGGGTCGAGTTCATCCAGCTCGAGGAACGGGCTGCCCTCGCCGACCCGGTGGCCGGCCATGGCGAAGTTGCCGACCTCCCCGGGCATCGCCGAGTTCACGAAGTGGCCTGGGCCGTCGGCGAGCACCTGTGGGTCGGTGCCCTCGATGACAGCGCGCGGCTTCCAGTCCGGGCCGAAGGCGGGGATGTGCAGGAAGGCGAAGGCGTCGCCGAACTCAGCCTGCGGCAGCGGTGGGATGGGCGTGGCCCAGTCGTCGCGCAGGCCGTCGCCGATGCGCTCTTGCTCGCGGTCGGCTAGCACGTCGGTGCCCCACACCTGATAAGCAACGACGAGCAGGATGGCGAGCCCGGTGGCGACCGCCAGGTAGGACAGAGTGCGAAACGCGCGGGTCATGAGCTGCGGTCCTGCGGAGATCCCGCCACCGACTCCGCCCGACGCGAGCGGCGGGGCGGAGCCGGCGGAACAGGGATCAGGCCGCCGAGCCTGACCGGCGACGACGGGTGGCGACTGCACCCGCGGCACCGGCGGTGAGCACTGTTGCCCCGAGCGCGGCCAGGCCGAGCACGTCGGCCCCGGTGTTCGGCAGCGCCCCACCTGGGGTGTCCTGCGGACGCTCGATCGTCACCGTCTTGGTCACCGTGGTCTCGCCGCCGCGCGAGTCGCGGACCCACAGCGTGACCGTGTAGTTGCCCGGTGCCTCGTATCGGACAACCCGGCTCAGCGCAGCCGGGACGTCGCCGCCGCCACCCGACTCGTTGCCATAGTCCCAGCCGAAGGCAATGAGCTCATCACCGTCCGGGTCCGACGCCGTGCCGGTGAGCCGAATCGTCTGCCAGTCGCTGTCGCCGGCGTCATCCCAGGTGAAGTCCACGACCGGGTTCAGGTTGTCCTGGACAAAGGCGAAGACGTTGCAGCCGAAGCTGAGCGAGGCGACGGTGACCTCACCGACCGGAGCATCGGGCCCGTACGAGTACCCGAAGGCGAGGACCGCAGCCGCGGGGTTCAGGTCGACATAGCGGTCCAGGTCACCGGTGAACTCGTGGCCGAGCTCGGATCCAGTGGCGTCGGTGTGCCACACGCCCGCGCCGTAGGAGTCGGGCTCGTAGACCAGGTAGTGGTCGAACGATCCGTCGCCGTTCTTGTCGACTGAAAGCTGATAAGAGAAGCCCTGCGGGAATCCGTCGGTGCCGAGGTCGGTCTCGATCACGTAGTTCGACTGGGCCGTGTAGTCCTCGAGCGGCACCGCACCGCCGGTGGCCCGGTAGCCGGCCGACTTGCCCTGGCTGGACTGCTCGGTGACGAACACATCGAGCCCCGAGGCCGTGAACTCGTACCCGCCGGTCGACCACGTCCCGGTAGTCAGGTCCCAGCCCTGCAGGTTCTGATCGGTCACCGTGGTCGTGCCGCAGCCGGAGGCTCCGGCGGTACCCGGAACGGCGACCGAGAGGGCGAGTGCGCTGCTGGCGGCTAGGGCTCCCGTGAGCAGCGTTGCGGTAGTGCGCTTCAAGGTTGGCCTCGCATCTGTCATGAGCGGAGCTCCCGCAGGCCCCCCCGTGACGCCGTGCGGGCGGTCACGCCTCTGACCGGCCAGATGAGGAGCGCTCCCGCTCCTTGCCTCCGACGTCGGTTGCCGTGACCACGTGGAGAGCCGCTGCCCCCCCGAGCCCCGAGATTGTTGACATTGGGTAGTCGAACCCGGCGCCGGGAGCACCGTTAATCACCCGTATGGGGACAGACGCGCTCGGATCCCGCTACTGAACGTGTTCGCAACTCCGAGGTTCAGTCACTGCGCCCGCGGCGGGGAGTAGGCGGGCAACGGGGTGGGCCAGGTCCGGTGACGGCGGTTTCCCCGCCCGGCCGCCGTACCATCGACTCTCGACGCCGACCTCAGGAGCACCGCCTCGTGGCCTCCGTCCCGCCGGATCCCCGCTCGACCCGCTGGCTCCGCCGTCGCCCCACCGAGCCGCTGCCGCAGGTGGAGCCGCCGCCCCGGCCGCGGTTCGACCGCCCTCCCCCCGCGGGCAACGACTGGTACTCCGGGCCGCCGCCGGCCGGTGGCCCGCCGCCGCCCCGCGACTGGCGCGGTGCGGCACCTCCGGGGCCGTACCCCTCGGCCCCGCCCGGCGGCGCCTATCCGCCGCCGCGGCCGAGGGGGCCGTTCCCGCCGCCACCCCCGCCGGCCCCGGCTCCGGAGCGCGGTCGCCGTCGTCGGCTGCGGGGACCACGTCGCCGTCGCGGGCTGGTCGGTCGCGTCGTCCGCGTGCTGGCGGTGCTCGCCGTCGTCCAGGCCCTGGTGGTGCTGTCGCTGCGCTGGGTGGACCCGCCGACGACGGCGTTCATGGCGGCCAACCCCGAGGGCGCGATCCAGCAGTCGGTGCCCGTCGAGCACGTGTCGCGGAACTTCCTCGCCGCGGTGATCGCGCACGAGGACGCGCAGCTCCCCTACCGCGACGGCGCCTTCGCGTGGGACGCGCTGTGGGAGCGGGCGACGGCGCACCTGGCCGGCGCGGAGGACCCGTCGGGGTCGACGATCCCGCAGCAGGTGGCGAAGAACCTCTTCCTCAACCAGGAGCTCAGCGCCTGGCGCAAGGGGCTGGAGGCGGCGCTGTCGGCCGAGCTGGCGGCGTTCGTCGACGACCGCCGGATGCTCGAGCTCTACGTCAACTACGCGCAGTTCGGGCCGACGGTCTACGGCGTCTGCGCGGCCGGCTGGTACTACTTCGACTCCCCGCCCGCGGAGCTCTCCGCCGCGGAGGCCGTGCAGCTGGTCGGGCTGCTGCCCTCGCCGGGGCACGTCCAGCGGGCCCCCGGCGGCGGCATGGACTTCGAGGTGGCCGACGGCATGGGCTGGCTGTCCCGCTCGCACGTGATCAACGCCCAGAACCGGGTGCCGGCGCACCTGGACCGGCTGGGCTTCACCCCGGTCGAGGACGCCGGCGTCACGGGGCTGGCCTCGGACCAGGAACCGTCGGCGGACGACTGCTCCACTCCCCCGCAGGAGGTCACCGACCTGATCGCCGCGGAGGGCACCGCCTGAGATCACGCGCCGGGGCCCACCCGCGGGTGGGCCCCGGCGTCGGGGTCAGCGGTTGCCGGCGTCCTTGCCCTGCTGGGCGTTGGGGACGACGGGGCGCGGCCGCTGCAGGCCGGCGTCGAACCGCTGGGTGACCTCGAGCTCGGCCGTGTCCGGAGCGGCGTGCCGCCCCAGCTGAGGCATCGTGAACTCGGCCGTCTCGTCGAGCAGGTGCTTGCCCACACCATGTCCTTCCGTGGAGGGTTTCGCCCAGCCTACGAGCGGGATCCGACGGTTTCCGGGACCTTCGCCGAAGGTGCAGGTCGGCTGTGACCAGTGGGGCGATCGGGGTGTCGCGGCTCGGCAGCGCGTCCGCCTGACCGCGTGCCCGGCCCTTACACGGCGAGCAGGCGGTGCACGTACTGGATCGCGATCCCGCCCTCGCCGACGGCCGAGGCCACCCGCTTGACCGACCCGTGCCGGACGTCGCCGGCCGCGAGCACGCCCGGGATGCAGGTCTCCAGCGGCAGGGGGCGGCGGCCGAGCGCGTCGGTCCCGGCGTTGCTCAGCTCGGACCCGGTGACGACGAAGCCCGCGGGGTCGCGCTCGAGGCTCGCCGGGAGCCACTCGGTGTGCGGCTGGGCGCCGATCATGAGGAAGAGCGCGTACGCGGGCACCTTCTCCTCCGCGCCGCTCGCCCGGTCGCGCAGGACGAGGTGGTCCAGCCATCCGTCACCGCCGCCGTCGACGACCTCCGTGCCGGTGCGGACCTGGATGTTCGGCGTCTCCTGGACCTGGTGCACGAGGTAGTGGGACATGCCCGCTTCGAGCGCGGCCGCCCGGACGACGAGGGTGACGCGGTCGGCGTAGCCGGCGAGGTGGATCGCGGCCTGCCCGGCGGAGTTGGCGCCCCCGACGATGAAGATCTCCCTGCCCGCGACGAGCGGCGCCTCGGAGGCGGCGGCGCCGTAGAAGACGCCGGCGCCGTGCAGCGCCTCGAGCGACTCGACACCGAGGCGGCGGTAGCTCGCACCGGTGGCCAGGACGACGGCCCGGGCCACGACCACCCCGCCGGTGTGCAGGTTGAGGACGATGCCGTCGTCCTGGGGCGACAGCTCGGTGACCCGCTGCATGAAGGCGAAGCGCGCGCCGAACACCCACGCCTGCTGCGAGGCGCGGCGGGCGAGGTCGGCGCCGGTGACGCCGCGCGGGAAGCCCAGGTAGTTGCGGATCGACGAGCTCGACGTGGCCTGCCCCCCGAGGCTGCCCGAGTCGATGACGACCGTCCGCAGGCCCTCGGAGGCCCCGTAGACGGCGGCGGAGAGCCCGGCCGGCCCGCAGCCGACGACGACGAGGTCGAAGCGCTCCCCCGACGGGTCGATGGTCTGCCCGGAGGACCTGGCGATGTCGGCGTCGCTGGGGTCCTCCATGACCGCGCCGTTCGGCATGACCACGAGCGGGAACCGCCGCTGGCCGACGTCGGCGAGGATGGCGCGGCCCTCGTCGGATTCGGCCAGGCAGAACCGGTGGGGCATGGCGCACCGCCCGAGCACCTCGCGCAGCTCGTAGGACCGGCCCGACCAGCTCTCGCCCACCACCGCGATGGTGTGCGGGACGCGGCGCCGCTCCTCGGCCCAGGCGAGCAGGAAGGTCGAGATCGCCTGGTGGAACTGCTCGTCGGGCGGCGGCGCGGGCCGCACCACGTAGTGGTCGATGCAGCCGCCGGAGATCGCCTCGAAGAGGGCGTCGCCGACGTCGGGCAGGCCGAGCTGCGCCCAGTCGATGAGGAGGGCGCGCTGGGCGTGCCGGAAGAGGCGCGGGACCTCGCCCAGGAACGCCGCGCCGGGCGTGCCCGCGAGGTCGTCGGCCGCGAGCACCAGGGCGACGTCCTCGCCGTCGGCGGCGAGCTGCTCCAGGGTGGCGAGCGCCTCGCCCGGGCTGGGCAGGCAGCAGATCCGGTAGTCGGCCTCGTACCGGGTGCGCAGTTCCCGCTGGACGGCGGAGAGCCGGGCGGGTTCGTCGTCGACCGCGACGATCAGCGGGACGGACATGGGAGCTCCGATGCGTCGGACGGCCCCCGCTGCCGTGACGGTAGGCGTGCGCCGCCCGGCGTACCAGGGTCCGGTGCGCGGGTCCGGCCCGAGGAGATGAGTTCGACTCCGCGCCACGGTCTACACCGCATCGACGACCGAGGAGGAGCGACGTGGCGCAGCTGCTGAGAGTGCAGAACTTCACCGTCTCCAGCGACGGGTTCGGGGCAGGTGAGGGCCAGAGCCTGGAGCGGCCATTCGGCCACGCCGATCCCATGGACCTCATGGCCTGGGCCGTGGCGACGGCGAGCTTCCCGCACCGCGCCGAGCCCGGCGGCAGCCGCGGCCTCGACGACTACTTCGTCCGCGACTTCGCGCACGGGGTCGGCGCCGAGATCATGGGCCGCAACAAGTTCGGCCCCCAGCGCGGGCCGTGGCAGGACCACGAGTGGCAGGGCTGGTGGGGCCCCGAGCCGCCGTTCCACACGCCCGTGTTCGTGATGACCCACCACCCGCGGCCGTCGTTCACGCTGTCGGACACCACGTTCCACTTCGTCGGCGGCGAGCCGGCCGAGGTGCTGGAGAAGGCGCGCGCCGCGGCAGGCGGCCTGGACGTCCGGCTCGGTGGCGGGGCCGGCGTCGTCCGGCAGTTCCTGGACGCCGACCTGGTCGACACCCTGCACGTGGTGGTGGCGCCGGTGGAGCTCGGCGCCGGGTCGCGGCTGTGGGAGTCGCCCGACGAGCTGCTCGACCGCTTCCACCGCGACGTCGTCCCGAGCCCGAGCGGCGTGACCCACCACCTCTTCTGGCGGAGGTGACGCGCTGCGGGTCCGCGCGTGGTAGCCCATGCGGGTGGACACGCGCACCCTGCTGCTGGGCGACTGGACGCCGGTGATCCGGGACGGCATCGACCTCCTGCGGCTGGTGATCCTGGGCGGGGCCGTCGCGTACGCGGTCGCCGGTGACTGGGGTGCGGCCGGGCTGCTGTTCTTCTTCGGCGGCATCACCGTCGTCGCGCGGCTGGTGAACCTGCCCCGGCTCTACGACCTGTCGTTCACCCTGGCGATGGCGCTGCAGGGGTTCGGCGAGGTGCTGGGCCTGTACGACCAGTGGGTGCGGTTCGACGACCTGGTGCACTTCACGCTGCCGATGCTCACCGCGCCGGTCGTCTACATCGCGCTGGCCCGGGCCGAGGTGGTGCCGGACCCGCGCGACGAGACCCACCTGCCGCACTACGTGGGGATCGCCGTCGTCACCGCGGCGCTCGGCATCTCGCTCGGTGCGCTGTGGGAGGTCTACGAGTGGCGCTCGGACGCGTGGCTGGGCACGGACCTGTCGGTGGACAACGACGACACGAACGGCGACCTGGTGCGCGACAGCCTCGGGTCGCTGGTCGGAGCCGCGCTGCTGGTGGCGTGGGCGCGGTTCGGCTGGGGGTCGGTGCGGCGGATCCCCGGGGTGAACACGCACGAGGACGTCGACGCCTGAACCTCAATCCAGCAGCAGCCGCCAGGTGGCGTAGCCGTCGTCGGCGGCGTTCCCGAGCCGGCGCCACTCGGCGGCGTCCGGGTTGCCGAGCACCTCGTCGAGCCGCCGCAGCCGGGTGCGGTCGCTGCCGGCGAACCGCTCGCGCTCGGCGAGCGGATCGGGAATCAGCCCGGCCATGAAGGCGGCGTCCCCGCTGTGCCGTTCCCGGTCGCGGGCATCGGTGGCCCAGGCGGCGGCCTTGAGCACCAGGGCCCCGAGCAGGTCCGGCACCGGGACGAGCGCCGTCCGGTCCGCCTTGGTCACCTCCACCGGCACCGCCCGCCGGAGGGCCTGGGTGCCGCCCTCGATGCGGATCGTGTCGCCACCCACGGTGCGCAGCCGCCGCCGCGGCGGGGTGTGGTCCGGCGCCAGGACGTCGGCCCGGGCCTGATCGCGGGCCCGGACGAAGCGGTAGACCTTGCCCGCGGCGTCCGGCTGCGGTTCGAGGTCGAGTTCCCGGACGGCGCGGACGCAGCGCACGAGTCCCGCGTCGTCGGTGAGCAGGTCGGCGAGGACGTCGACGTCCTGGCTGGCCCGCGTGGCTGCCCGCCCGGCGATCAGCCCGTGCAGCATCACCATCTGCCCGCCGACGAGCGCCCAGCCGGCCGGCGGCAGCTGCTCGGCGAGGTCGAGGACGAGCTCCCACAGCGTGTCCAGCGGACCGGCCAGCGGCGGCAGCTCGACCCGCGGCACCGGTGGGCCGGCGGCGGTCACCGGGTGAGGTCGCCCAGTTCGGCGGTGAGCAGGTCCAGGCCGGCCCGCCGGGTGCGCACGTCGGGCGACTCGGCGAGGTCGACGGCGACGACCGCGGCCGGCATGTGCGCGCGGCCGGTCAGGCCCAGCCCCTCGTAGCGGGGCACGCGCACGACCAGGTTGGGCTCTCCGCGCTCGGAGAGGCCGAGCTCGCGGCGCAGCCCGGCGAGCGCGCTCTCGGCGCAGTAGACCTCGGCCGCGGCGTCGGCGGCGACGATGTCGGCGCCGACAGCTGCCGCTGCCGTCAGGCCGGAGGGGACGACGCCGTCGGTTGCGAGCAGCCGCTCCCGGTAGGCGGGCAGGACCCGGAGCTCGTGTCGCTCGGCGCGGTCCCGGGCGGCGGCGACCAGCCGCTCGGCGTCGTAGCTCCGGAGCCGGGCGAGCAGCCGGGAGCGGTCGGCCGGCGGGAGCCAGTCGACGTCCTCACCGGAGAGCTGCCACAGCGCAGCCCATGCGGTTCGCGGAGCGAGGGCGCGTCCGGCCGTGATGGGCAGGCGGGCGCGACCCTCCACGGCGTCCTCGTCGAGCACGAGCGTCCGGCCGACCCGGTGTGCCGCGAGCTTTCCGGCCTGGATGAGCCGGCGGACCTGCTTGGGCTCGACACCGAGACGCTCGGCGGCCTGGTCGACGGTCAGCATGCCGATCCCCTCGTTGGCACAAACAGGTAGGTGACGGCCCCTATTGTGCCAACAGGGGGCGTCGGCGCCGTCCACGGCGCGCCGCTCAACTCGTGGCCACGTCGCCGGAGTTCGGGACCAACTCGACCCAGGTGGTCCCGGGCGCCAAGGTCACGGGGTCGCCGTCCGCGCCGGTCAGCTCCACCCGGTCACCGACGGCCGGCTTCGACCAGGTCGCCTCGACCGTGTGCCCGCCGGAGGCGACGAGGGCCGGCCCGCTGCCGGTCAGGATCGTCTCCGGAACGGGGTTGTCGGCCGGATCGCGGGCCTCCGTCTGCACGACGTCGACGCGCAGGACGACGACGTTGGTGGCACCGATCCGCGCGCCGCCCGCCTCGACCGCCGGAGCGCTCCCCTCGGCGCGCAGCCAGCGACCGACGGCGGCGCTCCAGGTCCACCGGGGACTGCTTATCCCCGACAGCGCGAGGTCCAGCGTGGTCGTCGGCTGCCCCGCCGCGACGGCGGTGGGCTGCTCACCCGTTTTCGCGTGCTCGAACTGGGCGCCCGGCGAGGCGGGGTGCGTGGCGTCGGCCTGGTCGAGGAGGGTCTGCGGCACGGCGTGGACGTTGTGCGGCGCCGAGCGGGTCGTCGTCCGGAAGAAGCCGTCGGCGCCGGAGTTCTGCGTGACCACCTGCAGCCCGGCGTCCTGAGCGGCGCTGACGTAGGCCGGCACGCCGCCGGAGAAGGCGAGCAGCCCGCCGAGCGGTGCGGCGATCGCGGCGTCCATCGGCCGGATCGACCGCACCGGGCCGATCTCCGGCGGCAGGGTGGAGTGGTAGACGGCGACGAACCGGGTGATGCCGCCCTCGACGACCTGCTCCCACACCATGTCCGCGGCGTTCAGCCCGGTCTGCGGGCGGGCGGCGGCGGAGTTCTCGATCTTCACGGCGAGCGCCGGCCGGTCGGGGACCGTGTCGGTCGGCACGCCGGTCAGCGGCCAGGCGGGCCCGGACGGCGACGTGCCGGCGAGCACCGAGTCGAGGAACGGCAGGGCTGACACGTGCGGCTTGACCGCGGGCCACACGACGACACCGGCGACCAGCAGCACCGCCAGCAGGACCAGCCGGCCCGCGCGCCCGGAGCGCGGACGCTTCTTCGCCGTCCTCCGCGTGGCCGCCCTCGGTCGCCTTCCGGAGCCCTTCGTGGAGCGCTTGGTGGACCCGCGGGCGGTCGTCGACCGGGGGCGGGGCCGTGATGCGGTCGACCTGGGCACGGGGAGCTTCCTGACTCGGGAACGGCTTGCCTCTTGTCTATCGGCACGGTCGGCCGGACCAACGACCGAGCCGCTCACCGGGGCGAGGCTGCTCGTTGGGTCGGCGTCGCCGGGTCAGCTGCCGCCGCTCAGCTCGACGTCGTATCCCCTAGCGGCTCGACCAGCTCGGCCAGCGGAGCCGGGCCGTCGTCCCCGTCGTACAGGTAGTCGAGGCGGCCGTCGGTGAGCACCGGACGGCTCATGATCGGCCGGATGCGGCGCGACCCGGCCATCGCGGAGGCGACGTCCGGGTGCGCGGTCAGGTCGCGCACGGTCGATGCGGTCGCGTTCATCATGGTCAGCGACCCGTCGCGGAACCTCCGGAAGGCGTCAGCGACCGGCAGCCAGGTCACCCGGTCGGCTTCGCCGCCGACGTCGCGGGTGCGCTGGCCTGCCGGGAGTGAGGCCAGGAAGAACCGGGTGTCGAACCGGCGGGCCGACCACTCCGGCGTGATCCAGTGGGCCCAGGGGCGCAGCAGGTCGGCGCGCAGCAGCAGGCGCCGCGCGGCCAGGAAGTCGCTGAGTGCCAGCGTGCCCTCGATGAGCGCCAGCCGGTCACGCTCCCAGTCCTCCCCCGTCGTGTCGGTGACCGGAGTGCCGTCCCGGTGCGCGGCGAGCAGGACGCCGGACTCCTCGAACGTCTCGCGTACCGCCGCCGCGACCAGCGCGGTCGCCAACTCGGCGTCACAGGAGAAGGCCGCCGCCCACTCGGCGGGCGGTGGCCCGGTCCAGTGCTCGGCTGCCTCCCGGTCACGGGGGTCGACCGAGCCGCCCGGGTAGACGTGCATGCCCGGAGCGAAAGCCATCGTGGGACGGCGCCGGAGCAGGTACACCTCGAGGCCGGCCGCGCCGTCGCGGAGGAGGACGACGCTGGCGGCATCGCGCGGCTCGACGACGTCGGTCTCACCGCGCAGGTACCGCTCGACGAGTTCCCTCCGATCGGCGGCCATGGCCGTCATGCTCGCAGCGGATGCACGGAACGCCGCATCGGTCGGGGAGGGTCGGGGCGGTCGGCGACCGAATCGACCAGCGGCCCGTCCCGGCGGATCCCGTAGCTGACCCAGGCGCGCTCCCGCGCGACGACCGGCCCCTCCTCGCCGATCTGCCGGCATCCAGGCGAGCACTCGCCGGTCCGTGCCGAGACGACGAAGCACGTCACGTTCGGCCAGCCGGCGGCGTTGCAGAACTCGCCGATGTCGCTGAGGACCCGTGCCGCGGCGAGCGGCGCCAAGCCCGGCTGCACCAGTTCGGCGAAGTCCTTGTAGGTCACCGGCGCAGCACCCCCGCGGGCGAGTTCCTGCAACAGCCGGAGCCCGTCAACCATGCGGCGCCGGCGCCCGACCGGCCATGCCGCCTGGTCGAGATGGCGAGACAGCGCGTCGTGCACCTGGCGCCTCCTCGATCCAACTCTGCAACCGTCCCCCAACATGCGACGCCGCATGGCAGAGCCGACCCGCCCCGAGTATGGCGGGGCGCCGGTCAGCCGCGCGCGTACCGGGGCAAGGCAGCTCGCCGTACGACCTCACCAGTGCCTCAGCCGACCCTTCGCGGCCGGGAGGGGATGTCCTCCCGGACCGACCGCCGGACCAGGGTCACGCGCTCTCCCTCAGGGCCACCGGTCAGGTCTCGACGTCCTCCGTCGAACGGTCGCCATCGTCCGCCCTGTCGAGTTCCTCGCCGAGCAGCTCAGCCACGTCGATGACGTCGGCTTTCTCCCTGCCCCCGCCGCTGGCGGCCAACGTGTCGAACGCCGGGAGGCCGTAGCGTTCCCGCAGAAAGCGCTCGCGGTAGATGTGCTCGGCGTCGTCGGTCACGCTGGTGAAGAGCTTGGCGTTCATCCCCGCGCCGAACACGGCGCCGACGATCGGCACAGCCTGGCCGAGCTTGCGCTGGGTGATGCGGATGCCGATGCGGGCAAAGACCTGCTCGACCACGCGGGTCACCGCGTTCTTGCGAAGCTGCTCCCAGGTCGCTCGGCGGGCCAGCATCTGGACGAGCTTGTTGATCTCCGCATATGCGGCCACCTTGCCAGCGCCTGTCGCGGTGCCCATGCCGAGCACCGCCAGCGCGAACAGCCGCTCGTCCGGCTTGTCGACGTCGTAGCCGTAGTAAGCGGCGATGTGCGCCACGGCACGATTGGCTCCCAGAAGCACGGCAACGGCGTCGCCAGCCATCGCCCCGATGACGGTCGCCGCACCGGGAGCACCGCCGGCGCCGACCCCGAACACGCCGCCGGCCGTGGCGAGCAGTTGCCCCCCTGAGACGGCGAGGCCGGCGACCGCGCCCTCCGCGGTGGCGCCGGAGGCGTAAGCCAGCCCAAGCTTCGGCTTCACGCGGTCGATGACCTGCAGGTCGAGCTTGCGGATGTCGTCGAGGTCATCGACGGTGTGCCCGCGCTTCCGGTAGGCCTCGATGATCGCGTTGTCGCGCACACTGGCCATCGCCGTCCGCGCGCCCAAGTCGCCCAGGCCGTTGAGCGCCTCCAGGAACTTCGCCTCGAACGCCTGCGCACCCGGCAGCGCCTCGAACTTGTCCTTCGCGGTCTCTCCTGCCTTCACCGCACGGTCTCGCACGGCGGCCGGCAGCACTCGCCGCGTCCGTGCAGTGAGCCGATGCTCACGCCATTCGACGATGTCCCCCCACGCACGCTCCTCGTACGGCGCCATCTCGTTCGACATCTGGTCCCCCGTCATCTGTGGTCCTGCCTGTGAGTCGTCGGGAAGATCGGGTCCGACGCATGCTTGTGGTCCTCGGTGACCGCGGACTTGGTCACCTGGATTCTCCGTTTCCCGCGGTCAGCCGCCGGGCCACCGCCTCCCCGCCGACGCGTCGGATCAGGTCGAGGTCCCCGCAGACGACGAGCAGGTCGCGGGCGCGGGACAGCGCGACGTAGAGCATCTCCTTGGCGCGCGCCTCGTCCCGGAAGCCGTTGACGGCCAGCACGACGGCCGGCCGTTCGAGCCCCTTGAAGCCGAGCACGTGGCCGTAGAAGACGTCGTCGTCCTGCCAGTAGGTCGCCCAGTAGGCGTCCTGGCCCTCGGCCTGCCGCTCCACCTGGACGGGGTGCCGCCGATGCGTGGTCAGCAGCGCCACCGACTCGGGCGGCCAGCCGTCGTCCAGCAATTCGTCGGCGACGTCGTCGGCCGCGTCGACGGCGTCCTCCGTGGCGCACTGAACGAACCGCACCGGCACACCGGACGAGCCACGGATCTTCATCTGCTCCGGCGCGAGGCTGGAGAAGGTGCCGGCGATCTGCTTGGTGTTGCGCAGGTTCTCGTTGAGCGGGATGGGCATCAGGTCGACGGTCGGCCGGCCCTGCCGCGCGAAGATCCGCTGCCCTTCGTCGGAGAAGACGTACAGCGAGCCCGTGTCGGGGTCCCGGAGCGCCGCGAGGACGGCGTCCCACCAGCTCTGGGCGAAGTCCTGCCCCTCGTCGACGACGATCGCATCGAAGCGCTCACCCTCCGGGAGCTCCGCGGCCAGCGACACCATCGCCGCGGGCAGGAACTCCTCCCAGTAGCCGCTGTCGTCGTCCGAGCCCGGCTCCACGCCCCAGCCGATGCCGAGGTTGTGGAAGGTGCCGACGTAGGCCGGCCGCTGCCGCTTCGGCAACGTCTCGACGCGGCGCTTGAGGAACTCGGCCAGGCCCCGCGAGTAGCACATGACCGCCACCCGCTGGCCGTCCGCGGCGAGGCGGCGGGCCTTCTCGACGGCCAGCCAGGTCTTCCCCGAGCCGGCGCCGCCCCGGATCTCCACCCGGGAGAACGACGCCAGCAGGTCGAGGACCTTCGCCTGGTCCCGGGTGAGCAGGTCGCAGGCGGCTTCGCGCTCGGCGAGCTGGGCGAGCAGGTGCTGCTGCGGGATGAGGGTGCCGGCGAGGCAGTCGAGGAGCGCCTCGACGTCCTCGGCGGTCGGCGGGTCGGGCTCGTCGCGGACCTTCTCGAGCGCGGCCCTGATCCGGGCGGCGGCGTGCGGGACGTCGGTCGTGTCGATCGCCATCCAGCGGGCGAGGCCGGGCGCCATGAAGTCCGGTGCCAGCGTGGTGGCCGGCAGCGCGACGAGGTGCGCCGTCCGGGGCCGGCCGGCGGACCAGCGCGGGTGATCGGCGAGGTAGCCGCACAGCAGGTACTTGCAGGCGACGGCCTGGTCGACCGGGTGGATCACGTGGTCGGTGCCGTCCCCGCCCTGCCGCCACTCCCCCCGCTGCAGCGTCACGCTGCCGCCCTTGACCTCGACGACGGCGACGCCCACGCCCGGCCAGGCGACGACGACGTCGGCCTCGCGGTCCTGCTGCCCGTCGCTCAGCCGGACGTTGCAGAAGACGGCGGCGTCGTCGGGCAGCTGGTCGCGCAGGTTCCGGACGAACAGCTCCTCGGAGGCGTGGGCGAACTCCGGATCGTCCGGGAACAGCCGGGCGGTCACGCGCGCGCCCCCGTCACCGAGAGCGCCTCCCAGAACACCGCCTCGCTGATCACTCGGACGCCGAGCGCCCGCGCCTTGCTGGCCTTGCCCGACTGCGAGTACGGGTCGGCGCAGATCAGGGCGCCGGTCTGCTTCGACACCGAGGACATCGGCCGCAGGCCGGCATCCCGGGCGGCCTGCTCGAGCTCGTCGCGGGTGCGGCTCATCGCGCCGGTGAAGACGACCCGGTCGCCGGGCCCGAAGACCTCGGCCCGCCGGGGCAGCGAGACCTGCGCGCCGCTGCGGACGACCGACAGCGCCAGGTCGACGTCCTTGCTCCGCATGCCGAGCAGCGCCGCGACGCGCTCGAGATCGGTCCGCTCCCCGTCGGTGACCACGCCGTCGGCGTACGCGGCGGTGGCCAGCGCCTCCAGGTAGATGCGGTGCGCGGCCGTGACGTGGTCGGGCCCGCAGCCGAGCTCGCCGGCCAGCGAGACCAGCTGGTCGGCCTCGGCGACGCAGACCAGCCGGTCCTCCAGCACCTGGTCGAGCACGGTCAGGTACGGCGCCATGCTGGGCGGGGCGTCGTCCAGCTCCGGCAGCGCGGCCACGAGACCGGCGAGGTAGCCGTCCCGCTCACGGACGGCGGCGGTCGCGGCCTCGCGGGGGAGCGTCCGGCACGGCGGGCAGGTGCTGCCGTCGACGTCCGCGCTCGCGGCGGCGACCAGGTCGGTCCAGCCACCGTCGAGCGCCTCGAAGCCGCGGTAGCTGCCGTCGTCGGCGAAGTCGACGCGGACCCCGGCGCCGGCCAGCGACCCGCCGCCGAGGTCGGAGGCGAGCATGGCCAGCATGAGTTCGGCGGTGGCGCGGGCGTCGTGCAGCGCGGCGTGGCCGTGCACCAGCGGGATGTCGAGGAAGCCGCACAGCGCCTGGAGCGACCGGGTGCCCGAGCCGAAGAACAGCGGTGCCAGGCGCATCGTGCACAGCGTCGGCGACAGGGCGGTCGGCTGACCGGCGCGGCCGAACTCGCGGGCGAGGAAGCGGAGGTCGAACAGCGCGTTGTGGGCGACGAGCACCCGCCCGGCGAGCAGCGAGCGCAGGTGCGCCGCGACGTCGGCGAAGGCCGGTGCGTCGACGACGTCGCCGGCGCTGATGCCGTGCAGCGCGGTGGGGCCGACGTCCCGGCCAGGGTTGACCAGGGTCTCGAACTCGGCCTCGACCTCACCGCGGTCGTCGAGCAGGACGACGCCGATCTCCACGACCCGGTCGGTCCGCGGGGACAGGCCGGTGGTCTCCACGTCGACGACGGCAACGGTCACGACGGCTCCTTCGCGCTCGCGGCCGGACGTCGACCGAGGGGTACGAACGCGCGGACCATGACACGGCGGGAGGACAGAACCGCGGGTTTCGGGCCGAACCGGTCCGCTTCTGCCACACCAGCCCCAGGGCACCCGCAGGCGGTCCGCGTGGGTCGTCTGCACCTCCTGTCGCAGGGCGATTGGTATCAAGCGCGATATCATCTGCCGCATGGCCATGACCCTTCGCCTCGACGAGCAGGAGACCGACGCGCTGCGCCGCCGGGCGCAGCTCGAGGGGCGTTCCATGCAGGAGGTCGCCCGGCAGGCGGTGCGCGACTACATCGAGCGGACCAGCAAGCGGGAGCTGCTGGACCGGGTGCTGGACGAGGAGCTGCCCCAGTACGCCGAAGCCCTCGACCGCCTCGGCCAGTGATCCACCTCGACCTGGAGGACCTGTTGCACGTGGCGGCCGGCACGCTGGGTGAGGTGCAGGTGCGCGACGCCGGGTTGCTGGAGTCGGCCCTGGCGCGGCCGCGCGCCACCGCGTTCGGTGAGGATGCCTACCCCTCGATCCACGCCAAGGCGGCGGCACTCCTGCACTCCTTGGCCCGCAGCCGCGCGCTGGTGGAAGGCAACAAGCGTCTGGCGCTGGCGGGGACGATCGCCTTCTACGGTCTCAACGGTCTCCGGCTGACCCTGTCGAACGACGAGGCCTACGACCTGGTGATCGCGGTCTCAGCCGGCGACCTCGACGAGGTCCAGCCGATCGCCGCGCGCCTGGCCGCGGGCACCCAGCCTTGGGCCTGACGCTCGGCTCCTCGGCCGCGGACGGCGCACCGATCAGCCCGCCGACTGGTGATAGCGACGGAGCAGGTCGGCCGGGATCCGGCCGCGATCGCTGACCTCGATCCCCTGCGTCCGGGCCCAGGCCCGGATCTCGGCGGACGACGCGGGCCGGGCCGGCACCGGCCGGCCAGGAGCGAACGAGCCCTCGACCGTCTCGGTGGCACGCGCCGCACCCAGCTCGGCGAGGCAGGCGCCGAGCCAGCGGTAGGTCCACTCCTGTGCCAGCGGCCGGGTCTCGCAGAAGACGACCGGCACGGAGGGGAAGCGGGCCTGCGCCTCGGCCAGCGCTTCGGCGACCCGGGCGCCGGGGCTGTGCGGCAGCTTGAACAGCCGGCTGTAGCGGTCCTCCACCACGACGGCGGCGCGCGGCAGCGCCGTCAGCTCGGCGAGGGCGTAGGTGAGCTTCCCCGACAGCAGGCTGCCGGCGAGGTCCTCGAGGGTCTTCCGCTCGACGGCGGCGACCACGTCTCCGTCGAGCTCGACGGCGTAGTCACCGGCGGCGAGCCGCTGCCGCCGGGTGGTGGCCTGCTGGCCGCCGAACGTGTACGGGTACTTCTCGCCGCTGTCGACCAGGATGTCGAGCACCTGGCCGTGCGCCCGGGCGTTGGGCAGGTGCACTCCGGGGCGGGCCTGCTTCGTCGTCCGGGGCGACTGCCAGAAGATCACCTCTCGGCCGCGGGCCCGGGTGATGACCAGCTGCGAGCGGTTCTCCCGTGCGCGAGCCAGCACCAGGTCGATCGCGGGACCACGGCGGGAGCAGGAGCGGACGGGGTGCCGTTCGACGATCTCCGCGTCGGCCGGCCACTCCTCGGCCCGGTGGCAGTACACCTTGGCCGCCCGCGGCCACGGTTGCTTGGCCTTGACGACGACGCCCGCCGGGCCCAGCGGGATGCGCACCAGGTAGGGCAGCGTGGATGCGGGGTCGGGGTTGCGCGCGATGAGCAGGTCGTCGACCACGGCTCCAGCCTGGCACGAGGCGTCGAGCACCTGCGCTCCCAGTCGGTGGTCAGCGCGTGAGCGTGGTTACCGCGTCCCCCGCCTGGCCCGCTCATGCCGGTCACGAGCCGGCAGAGCTGTCGCCTCGCCGACCCGCCATCAGGTTGTGAGGACTACTCCTCCCCGTCGCCGAAGGCGTAGACGCACTGCTCGCACGAGCTCTGCGCGGCGACGAACGACTCGGGCGCGGTGGCCCGGCGGCAGGTACGGCACCAGCGGAACGACCGGCGCCGGTGGGAGGCGATGGCCTCCGCCATCTCGGCGACGAGGTACGGCTGGTCTAGGTGTACCCGGCCATCAGGTTGGTGACGGCGGCCGGACTTGAACGCAGAAGAACCTCCGAGTGGGGTGTGGCTTGTCTAAGGCCCACATCCGCCCGGAGGTTCTCGTGTCCCACGGTAATGCCCGCACCACGTTCCACGGCCGGAAACTGATCGTCCAGCGGTGGCAGAACGGGTGGAAGAAGGCGCACATCGCGGCGGCGATGGGGCTCTCGCGCAAGTGCGTGCGGACCTGGGTCACCCGCTTCCAGGACGAGGGCGAGGCCGGGTTGGTCGACC
>NZ_JBJHAC010000016.1:0-109331 GCF_054050835.1 Blastococcus sp. SYSU DS0510
CCCCCCCCCCCCCCCCCCCCCCCCCCCCCCCCCCCCCCCCCCCCCCCCCCCCCCCCCCCCCCCCCCCCCCCCCCCCCCCCCCCCCCCCCCCCCCCCCCCCCCCCCCCCCCCCCCCCCCCCCCCCCCGGCCGCCCCCGGCTCGACCCGGGACGACGCACGGGCGCTCGGCCGTCGGTCTTCGGGGCGAGGCAGTTCTCCTACAGCCAGCCCTTCTCCTCCGCGACCCGGGCCGCCTCGACCCGGGTGCGGGCGCCGGTCTTGCCGATCGCCGAGGACAGGTAGTTGCGCACCGTCCCCTCGGACAGGAACAGCCGGCCGGCGATGTCGGCGACGGTCGCGCCGTCGGCGGCGGCGCGCAGCACGTCGGCCTCCCGCGTGGACAGCGGCGTCGCCCCGATGGCGAGGGCGGCGGCGGCCAGGTCGCGGTCGATGACCCGCTCGCCGGCCATCACCGCCCGGATCCCCTGGGCCAGCTCGCTGACGGGCGCGTCCTTCACCAGGAACCCGGCGGCGCCGACCTCCATCGCGCGGCGCAGGAACCCCGGCCGCCCGAACGTCGTGAGGATGACCGCGCGGCACGCCGGCAGCGCCGTGGCCAGCTCCCGGGCGGCGGCCAGCCCGTCGGCGCCGGGCATCTCGATGTCGAGCAGCGCGACGTCGGGACGGTGCTCGACGGCGGCCGCGGCGACGGCGTCGCCCCGGCCCACCTCGGCCACCACCTCGATGTCCTCCTCCAGCTCGAGCAACGCCCGCAGCGCCCCGCGGACCATCGTCTGGTCCTCGGCGATGAGCACCCGGATCACGACGCCGCCACCGGGGAGGCCACGACCGGGCTGCTCAGCGGGACCGACGCGGTGAGCCGGAAGCCCGACCCCTCCCCCGGTCCGTGCTCCAGCCGGCCGCCGACCGCGGCGACGCGCTCGGCGAGGCCGCACAGCCCTGCCCCGGCCGGGGCGTCGCCGCCGCGGCCGTCGTCGGCGACGGTCAGCTCGACGTCCTCGTCCCGGGTCCGGAGGGTCACCGTGACCGACCGCGCGCCGCTGTGCCGGAGCACGTTGGTGGTGGCCTCGCGCACCACCCAGCCGAGCACCGCGTCGACCGGTCCGGGCAGCGGCGGCCCCGGCGCCGGCGCCCGCAGCGCGATGCCGGCCGCCGACAGCGCCGACCGCGCCTCGGCGAGCGCCTGCGCGAGGCTCACCTGGCGGTAGCCGCTCACCGCGTCGCGCACCTCGGCGAGGGCCCGGCGCGCGGCCGCCTCGACGTCGGCCATCTCCTGCCGGGCGCGCACCGGGTCCCGCTCGGCCAGCCGGCCGGCCAGCTCGCTCTTGAGCGCGATCAGCGACAGGCTGTGCCCGAGCAGGTCGTGCAGGTCGCGGGCGAAGCGCAGCCGCTCCTCGGTGACGGCGTTGCGGGCCAGCTCCTCCCGCGCCTCGACGAGCTCGGCGTTGACCGACATCAGCTGCCGCATGCCCCGCAGCGCGAACGCGGTGAGCAGGCAGATCACCGGCAGGATGAAGACGTCGCCGAGGACGCCGTGCGCGGCCAGCACGGCGGCGCAGACCCCGGCCGCGCCCACGACCGCCGGCCAGACCCACCGCTCGGGCAGCGCCACCGAGACCGCGGCCGAGACGTAGATCATCAGCCCGGCCCACGCCGGGCCCAGCCAGACGGCGAGCCCGACCCCGAGGACGGCGACCACCGCGATCCGCACGCGGGGCCAGTCGTTGCTGCTCCCGAAGACCCGCCCGAAGATGCCGAGGTAGACGACGGTGAAGGCGACGAGGGCCGCACCCGCCACGACCTGCGCGAGCAGCGGGCGAGGCGTGGTGACCAGGTCGGCGATCGGGAAGACCTGGAACAGCAGCCAGGGCACGGCCCAGCCCAGGCGCTGCCAGCGGTTCCGGGGGTCCACGGGCCGCACGGTAATCGGGCTCAGCCCGCGACCGCGTGCAGCGGCCGCTTGCGGGCGACGGTGACCGCGATGAGCCCGAAGGCGGCCGTGAAGCCGGCCATGGCCAGCACCGCGCCCGCCGCCGGCCACGCCCCGGCGACCACGCCGCGCCCCAGCTCGGCGTACCAGTACGACGGCAGCGTGTAGGCCAGGCCCCGCATCGCCTCGGGCAGCATCGCCACCGGCCACCACAGCCCGCCGAGCGCCGCGAGCACCACGCCCAGGATGCCGATCGCTCCGCCCGCGGCCTTCTCGTCCAGCGAGAGCCCGACCAGCAGCCCCAGGGCGACGAACGCCGCCGACCCGGCCCACAGGACCGCCAGCAGCGCGAGCCAGGTGCCGGCCGGCAGCTGCACCCCGTTGACGAAGCGGCCGACCAGCGCGACGACCAGCAGGCTCGGCAGGGCCAGCAGCACACCGACGACGACGTCGACGGCGAAGACCTGCCTCTGCGGCACGGGGGTGACCCGGAGCTGGCGCAGCCAGCCCGAGGCGCGGTCGAAGGAGATGCGGATGGTGGCGCCCAGGGAGGCGCCGATGGCCCCGTACGCCATCATCGAGACCATGATCGACGCCGAGACCTCCTGACGCTCGGCCACGCCCGGCATCTGCCCG
Organism: Blastococcus sp. SYSU DS0510; assembly: GCF_054050835.1. Taxonomy (NCBI): domain Bacteria; kingdom Bacillati; phylum Actinomycetota; class Actinomycetes; order Geodermatophilales; family Geodermatophilaceae; genus Blastococcus; species Blastococcus sp. SYSU DS0510. The sequence continues at coordinate 2,567 of NZ_JBJHAC010000016.1, forward strand.
CCGATGATCTTCGTGAGGAAGATCGTGAACAGCGCCGGCAGCAGCACGGTGAAGAAGACGAACTGCTTGTTGCGCGCCACGCGGCGCAGCTGGAAGGCGAACAGCGGGCTCACCGGGTGGCTCCGATCGGGCTGGACGGGCGGGCGGGGAGCAGGGAGAGGACGGCGTCCTCGAGGGAGGCGCCGCGGACATCGAGGTCGGGCAGGCCGCCGTCGGCGAGCAGGGCGCGCAGGGTGGCGTCGGCGTCGGTGGTGGCCAGCCGGACGGTGCTGCCCTGCCACGTCACCGCGCTGACCCCGGGAACCGCGTCGAACCGGCGGCCGGGCGCGGCGGTGAAGGAGACGGTGCGCCCGCCGACGCCGGTCTTGATCTCGGCGGCGGTCCCGTCGGCGATCACCCGTCCCCCGGCCACCACGACCACCCGGTCGGCGACCGCGTCGGCCTCGTCCAGGTGGTGGGTGGCGAAGACGACGGTGTGCCCGCGCCCGGCCAGGCCGCGCATCGTCGTCCAGAAGGCGCGGCGGGCCTCGACGTCCATGGCCGAGGTCGGCTCGTCCAGGAGCAGCAGCGGTGGGGCGCCGGCGAGGGCGAGGGCCAGCAGCACGCGCTGGCGCTGGCCGCCGGAGAGCGCCTCCACGGGTCGGTCCAGCAGGCCGTCGATGCCGGCGGTGAGCACCAGGTCCTCCAGCGGCCAGGCGGTCGGGAAGCTCCGTCGCACCAGGTGGAGCACCTCGCCGACCCGCGCCTCGCTGGGCAGGCCGCCGTGCTGCAGCATCGCGCCGACGCTGCCGGCGCGGACCGCGGCGCGCGGTTCGCGGCCGAGCACGCGCAGCTCCCCCGCGGCCGGGGTGATCAGCCCGAGGACGGCGTTCACCGTCGTCGACTTGCCGGCGCCGTTCGGGCCGAGCAGGGCGACGGTCTGGCCGCGCGGGATGGTGAGGTCGAGGTCCTCCACGGCGACCGCGTCGCCGTAGCGGACGGTCAGCCCGCGGATCTCGAGAGCGGGTGCGGAAGGCATGCGGCGAGCGTGCCCCGGCAGCCGGGGGCGCTGGTAGTGCCGGACGTCGCCGGCCGCACCTGACATCCGTCAGGTGCGGCCGGCGACGGCGCTCAGGCCGGCGGGGTGCAGGCGACGCAGGTGCGGGCGAACGGGCGGAGCTCCAGCCGCTCCTCCGGGATGGCGGTGCCGCAGCCGGTGCAGCGGCCGTAGCTGCCGTCGTCGATGCGGGCGAGGGCGGCGTCGATCTCCGCGATGGTGCGCTGCAGGTCGGCGCTGCGGCGCTGGGCGACGGGGTCGGGCACGGAGGTGGCGCACTCGGCGAGCGCCTCCTCGCGCTGCCGCACGGCGTCGGCGCGCTGCTCCTCCAGCAGGCGGCGGAAGCGGTCGGCCGAGGCGGCGGTCGAGCTGTCGAGGCTGGCGGACATGCGGATCTCCTTCGGGCGAACGCGGGATGACGCGGTCACCGGTCGGTGGCGCGTCGGACGGGCGTGGGACCCCGGCGGGGTCAGGAGCGACGCGGCGGGGCCCGGTCCTGGCTGCGGCGGAGCACGTCGAGGCCGCGGAGGCCGCGGGCGCGGCGGTTCATGGCGAGCGCGAGGCGTGCGCCGCCGGACAGGGCGAACGGCGGGGTGGCGGACGGGCGCGCTGCTGGTGCGATCACCGACGACCCCCTCCGTGCACCCCGGCCTCGTTGCCGGAACGGGCACCATAACCGCTGCCGCGCCCGGCAACCCCGCTCTTTCGAGTGAAGCTGGCCCGGCGCCGTCCCGAGGCTCGTCCCGAGCTTGCGAGGGACGAGGAGGACGGGGTCCTCAATCGGTGAGGTCGCGGACCACCGCGTCGGCGAGCAGGCGACCCCAGTCGGTGAGGACGGCGCGGCCCGCGGCGTGGGCGCCGGGCTCCAGCAGCCCGCCCGCGACGGCCGCGGCGGCACGGGCCCGGCCGGTGGCGGTGAGCGCGGTCAGCGGCAGACCGTCGCGCAGCCGCAGGCCCAGCATCACCGCCTCCAGCGCCCGGTCGGCGTCGTCGAGCACCTCGGCGTCCTGCGCCGGGCTCTCCCCGCGGGCCAGGCGCTCGGCGTAGGCGGCGGGGTGCTTGACGTTCCACCAGCGCACGCCGCCGACGTGGCTGTGCGCGCCCGGGCCGACACCCCACCAGTTGGCGTTGGCCCAGTACAGCTCGTTGTGCCGGCAGCGGGCCGCCGCGGAGGTCGCCCAGTTCGACACCTCGTACCAATCGAAGCCGGCCCCGCGCAGGGTCGCGTCGGCCTGTTCGTAGCGGTCGGCGAGCACGTCGTCGTCGGGCATGGGCAGCTCCCCGCGCCGGACCCGGCGGGCGAGCTTCGTCCCCTCCTCGACGATGAGGGCGTAGGCGCTGACGTGGTCGACCGGCGAGGCGAGCACGGCCTCGAGGGAGGCCGCCCAGTCCGCGTCGGTCTCCCCCGGCGTGCCGTAGATGAGGTCGAGGTTGACGTGCTCGAACCCCGCGGCCCGTGCCTCGTGCGCCGCCTCGACGGCGCGGCCGGGCGTGTGCCGCCGGTCGAGCGCGGCGAGCACGTGCGGCGCGGCCGACTGCATGCCCAGGCTGACCCGGGTGAAGCCGCCCTCCCGCAGCCGGGTCAGCGACGCGGGCGACACCGTCTCCGGGTTGGCCTCGGTGGTGACCTCGACGTCGTCGGTGACGGGGAACAGCTCGCGGACCGCGGCCAGCACCGCCACCAGGTCGTCGGCGGGCAACAGGGTGGGGGTGCCGCCGCCGACGAACACGGTCGAGACCGAGGGCAGGTCGGGGCCGAGGCTGTCGACGGCGCGGCGCAGCTCGGCGATCGCGGTGCCGGCGTACTCGCTCCGGTTCGCGCCGGGGCCCAGTTCCTCGGAGGTGTAGGTGTTGAAGTCGCAGTAACCGCAGCGGGTGGCGCAGAACGGCACGTGCACGTAGAGGCCGAACGGGGTGGAGGTCAGCCCCTCGAGGGCGCTGCCGGGGAGCCGGTCGGGGCCGGGTGCGCCCGGCGGCGGGGCGGCGTCGTTCAGCAATGGCAGGACGGTGTTCATCTGCTCCCAGTGTGCCGCGCCGGCCCGCGGGGGCGGCAGGATGCCGGACGTGACCTCCGACCGAGTGCTCCAGGTGTCCCTCTCGCGCGGCGTCGCCACCCTGACGCTGGACTCCCCGGCCAACCGCAACGCGCTGTCGCGAGCCATGCGCGCACAGCTGCGCGAGGCGCTGACCGACGCCCTGGCCGACGACGCGGTGCGGGTGGTCGTGCTCGACCACTCCGGCCGGGTGTTCTGCTCGGGGATGGACCTCTCCGAGGCGGCCGGCGGCTCGTCGGAGGACCAGGGGGTGCGCGAGTTCCCGGAGTTGCTGCAGCTGCTGTGGTCCTCGCCGAAGCCGGTCGTGGCGGTGGTGCGCGGACCGGCGCGCGCCGGCGGGGTCGGCCTGCTGGCCGCCTGCGACGTCGTCGTCGCGGCGTCGTCGGCCACCTTCGCGTTCTCCGAGGTGCGCCTGGGCCTGGTGCCGGCGGTCATCTCGGCCGTCGTCCTCCCCCGGATGACCACCCACGTCGCCCACCGGCTGATGCTCAGCGGCGAGGTCTTCGACGCCGCGACGGCCGCCGCCGGCGGGCTGGTCGACCTGGTCGCGGGCGACGGCGAGGTGGACGCCGTGCTCTCGGGGCAGCTCACCGCCCTGGCGGCGGGCGCACCCGCCGCCCTGGCCGAGACCAAGCGGCTGCTGCGGTCGCGCCAGCCGGAGCTCTCCTTCGAGCCCCTGCTCGACCTCTCGGCGCGGTTCTTCGCCGGCGAGGAGGGCCAGGAGGGGATCGCCGCGTTCCGCGAGAAGCGTCCCGCCCGCTGGGTGCCCGCCGCGGACGACCCGACCCCGGGTCCGTAGCCCTCTGCCCACCCCGGGTGGGCAGAGCGGCACGGCCCGCGGGGTCCTACCGGAGCCCGACGAGCCCCGGACCGACCAGCCGGTCCCGGACCGCGGCCGTGCGTCCGGTCAGCAGGAGCAGCAGCGCCTCGATCGGCCCCTCGACCACCTGCCCCTGTCCCACCGCCCAGTCCGCGTCGGTCGCCACCAGCCGCCGGCCGGACAGCCGTCGTCGGGCGTGGAAGGTGGTGGACGTCGGCCACGGCAGGTCCCAGACCCGGGTCGCCGCGGTCACGGCGGCGTCGACGGGCACGGGCCGGTGGTACCCCAGCGGCAGGGCGATGTCCTGCCCGTGCACGAGGACGTCGAGCAGTGGCTCGACGTGGCTGATCCCGGGGGCCTTCCGCCGCGAGCCGGCCATGCCCCGGATCCGGGCGACCAGCTGCTCCCGCGGCAGCGCGGCCTCGCGGACGGCGGTGTCGTGGATCATCCGCTGCAGGTTCCCGCCGGCGCGGACGAGGTCGACGGTCGCCCGGACCGGCCCTGTCTGGGCGAGTGCGAGGTGGGCGGCGACGTCGCGCACCCGCCAGCCCGCGCAGAGCGACGGGTGCTCCCACTCCGCGTCGGCCAGGCCCCCCAGCAGGTCGGCGAGGTGGAGTCGCTGGCGGTCGGTCGCCGCCCAGACGGCGTCGACGTCCATGGTCCGGATCGGTTGCGGTCGCATGGCGGGCTCCCACGTCCTAGTAAGATCCTCGAACCAAGATAGTTCGATCATCTGACTTTCGTCAAGGAGGGTGCCGATGGCCGCCGGACCGGTTCCGCCCGAGGACGAGCTCGCGCTCGGGGTGCTGCTCTTCATCCCCTACCGCGCGCTGGAGAACCGGGTCCTCGAGGCGCTGGCACGGGCCGGGTTCGACGACTTCACCCTCGCGCAGGCGCGGGTCATGCAGCGGATCGGACCCTCCGGCACCCGGCTCACCCAGCTGGCGGAGGCGGCGCAGGTGACCAAGCAGACGGCCGGGCACCTGGTCGACCAGCTGGAGCGGACCGGCTACGTCCGCCGGACGCCCGACCCGTCCGACGCCCGCGCCCGGCTGGTCCGCCTCGCCGAGCGCGGCACGGAGGCGCAGGCGGTCGCCGGATCCGTCGTCGCGGAGGCGGAGTCCGAGTGGCGCGCGCACCTGGGAGAACGCCGGTGGCGGCAGCTGCGCGAGGCGCTCACGGCGCTGCGCGAGGTGACCGACCCCTACCGCTGAGCCGGCGGCGCGGCCACGGGGTCGCTACCGGAGGCGGCGGGTGTTGTCGGGCAGCCGCACGGTGACCTGCCGGGTGTCCAGCCACTCCATGAGCGGGACGGCGACCCGGCGGCTGGTGCCCCAGGCCTGCCGGGCCTGGCTGAGGCTGAACGGCTGCGGCACCGCAGCGAGCCGCTCCCGGGCCACCGCCTCGACGCCGGGCGCCAGGTAGACCCCCTCCCCGACGCGTACGAGCTGCCCGCTCCGCACGGCGGCGGCGAGCTCGCGGCTGCCCAGCCCGGCGGCCACCAGGTCGGGGGCCTCGGGGGCGGCGAAGGGATCGGCGGCCAGCCGGGCCCGGACGGCGTCGACCGCCCGCTGCACCTCGGGGGGCAGCTCCGCCGCGCTGTCGACGACCCGCCCTTCGCGCAGCACCAGCGGCTCGCGCACCAGCGCGGGGACCAGCTCGGCGTCGGGCAGCTCCAGCGCCCGGCGCACCACCTCCGACGGCGGCCCGGGCTCGAGCGGCCGCAGGCGCCGGTAGCGCGCGACGACCTCGGGCAGCCGCGCGGCGAGCTCGTCGGCGAGCCCGGCGGCCAGCAGCCAGGGTCCGTACCGCGTGGCGCCGGCCGGCACCGGCCAGCCCATCGCGGCGAAGTCGGCGGCGCGGACGATCCGGCGGCGGGCCAGGTCGGCGGAGGCACCGTCCGCCCCGTCGGGCTGGGCGACGAGCTCGGCGGCCCGCTGGCGCGCGGCGCCCCGGCGGCGGAGCTCCGGCGGGTCGACGTCCCGCACCTCCGCGCCCAGCACCCGCCGGGCGCCGGGGTCGCGCAGGAGCAGCCGGTCGCCGACCCGCAGCGGCAGGGGCGAGGCCAGGCGCAGCCGCACGGCGGCGCCGTCCAGCGGGCGGAGCCGCGCGCCGACCGTCGCCGAGCCGACGTGCACCACCGGCTCGGCCGGCAGCCGCTCGTCGGGGGCGGTGTCCAGGGTCGCGTCGACGACGTCGGTGAGCCGGAAGGCCCCGGGCGTGAGCAGCGCGTCGCCGCGCGAGAGGTCCTCGACGGCGACCCCGCGGAGGTTGAGCGCCACCCGGGCGGTGGCCGCGGCGCGCTCGACCGGGTCGCCCAGGGACTGCACCCCGCGGACGGCCACCTCGCGATCACCCAGGAGGAGCCGGTCGCCGGACGCGACGGTGCCGGCGGCGAGCGTGCCGGTGACCACGGTGCCGGCGCCCTTGATGGTGAAGGCGCGGTCGATCCAGAGACGGACCGGCGCGCCGGGGTCCGGGGCGGGGAGGCCGGCGAGCAGTGCCTCCAGCGCCGTCGTCAGCTCCGGGAGCCCCCGACCGGTGACCGAGCTGACCGCCACGCCGGGCACCTCGCCCATCGACGTCCCGGCGAGCCGTTCGCGCACGTCGGCGAGGACGGGCGCCGGATCGGCGAGGTCGGCCTTGGTGACGGCGAGCAGGGCGTGCCGCACCCCGAGCGCGTCGAGGACGGCGACGTGCTCGGCGGTCTGCGCCGACCAGCCGTCGTCGGCGGCCACGACGACGAGCGCGGCCGGCACCGAGCCGACGCCGGCGAGCATGTTGCCGACGAACCGCTCGTGGCCGGGGACGTCGACGACCGCGAGCCGGCGGCCCGAGGGCAGCCTGGTCCAGGCGAAGCCCAGGTCGATGGTCAGCCCGCGGCGGCGCTCCTCGGCCCAGCGGTCGGGCTCCATGCCGGTGAGCGCCCGGACCAGCGCCGACTTGCCGTGGTCGACGTGGCCGGCCGTCGCGATCACGTCCACCGGCGGGCCACCTCCAGCACGGCGCCGGCGAGGGCGTCGTCGGCCGACGGCGGGACGCTGCGCAGGTTGAGCAGGGTGCGACCGTCCTCGACGTAGCCGACGACCGGGGTCGCCCCCAGCCGCAGCGGCTCGGCGAAGCGCTCGGCCAGCGCCACGGCGGCGCCGGGCAGCGGGTGCTCGGGCGCCCCTCCCCCGCCGACCCGCGAGTCGGCATCCACGGCGACAGCCTCCACGCCGCCGGCCTCCAGGCGGGCCGCCAGCGCGCGCGCCCGCTCCCGGAGCCCGTCGACGTCGGCGGCGAGCATCTGCCGCACCGGCGGCAGCGGGCCGCGCAGCGTCGCCTCGAGGGCGGCCAGCGTCGTCTTGTCCACGCGGAGCGCCCGGTAGAGGGGGTGGCGGCGGAGGCGCTGCACGAGCTCCGCGCGGCCGAGCACCAGCCCGGCCTGGGGGCCGCCGAGCAGCTTGTCACCGCTGGCGAGCGCGAGGTCGGCACCGGCGGCGAGCGTCGTCTGCAGGTCGGGCTCGTCGGGCAGCGCCGGATGGGGCAGCAGGAGGCCTGAGCCGACGTCCGCGACGAGCGGCACCCCGGTGCCCTGCAGCGCCGCCGCCAGCTCCCCGACCTGCACCGACCGGGCGAAGCCGCGCACGACGAAGTTCGACGGGTGCACCTTGAGCACCGCGCCGGTGTCCGGGCCGAGCGCCCCGCGGTAGTCGGCCAGGGCGACGCGGTTGGTGGTGCCCACCTCGCGCAGGCGGGCCCCCGTGCTCTCCAGCAGGTCGGGGATGCGGAACCCGTCGCCGATCTCGACCAGCTCGCCGCGGGCCAGCACCAGCTCCCGGCCCTGGCCGAGCGCCGTGGCGACCAGCGCCAGCGCGGCGGCGCAGTTGTTGACCACCAGCGCCGCCTCGGCGGCCGGGACCGCCTCCAGCAGCGCGGCGAGGGCCGCCTCCCCCCGCGGGCCGCGGCGGCCGGTGCGCAGGTCGAGCTCGACGTCGGTGGTGCCGCTCGCGGCGACGACCGCGTCGACCGCCGCCTCCGACAGGGGCGCGCGGCCGAGGTTGGTGTGCACGACCACGCCGGTGGCGTTGAGCACCGGGCGCAGGCTGCCGGCCGTGGGCGGGAGTTCGGCCAGGACGGCGTCGACGGCGGCACCGGGCGCGACCTCGCCGGCCCGGATCCGCTGCTGGACGCGCTGCACGGCGCTCTTCACCAGGACCCGCCCCAGCCGCTCGCCGGCGCCGGCGAGGCGCGGGTCGGCGAGCAGCATGTCGGTGCGGGGCACCTGGCGGCGCGGGTCGGTCGTCATCGCCCCGCAGCGTAGGTGCGGGGCGGGAGCTGGCGGAGGCGGACGGGAATCGAACCCGCCTGGCCGAGATGCTCGGCCACGTCGGCTTTAGAGGCCGCGGGGGCCACCAGACACCCTGACGCCTCCGCCGAGCAGCCTACGTGGTGGAACTGTCGGAGGTCCGTGCCAGCATCCGCGGCGTGAACCGCACCGAGCCCCGCACGCCCGCCACGCTGCCGCCGGTCACCCTCACGCCCGAGGAGGCCGCCGCCGTCGCCGCCGCGCTCGCCGCCCGGCCCGAGGGCCCCTACGCCGAAGCCGGGCAGACGGCGCTGGAGAAGGTGCTCACGGCGCTGGAGCCCGATCCCGCGCAGCGCGCACGGCTGCTGGCGAGCAGCCGCTGGCTGGCGGCCGACGTCGCGCGGGGCGCCGAGGTGCGGCGGCGCGTGGAGCGCGGGCTCGCCGAGCGGCGCGTCCTGGTGCTCGACTACCGCGACCGCGAGGGCGCCTGGTCGGAGCGGGCCGTGGAACCGCAGCTGCTCGTCCGCACCGGCGCCCACGAGTTCCTGCTGGCCTGGTGCCGGGAGCGCCAGGAGCTCCGCTGGTTCCGGGAGGACCGCATCGGCGGCGTCGAGCTCACCGGTGAGCCCGCGCCCCGGCGGGACCTGTCCGGCGTCGGTGCGCCGCCCTCGGCCGGGCACCCGGCCGGGCACAGGTTGCCGCGCACCCCGCCGCCGGCCGCGCCACCCCGGCTCCGGGTGCTCCCCGGCGGCCGGGCCTAGATTCGGGCGCGTGACCACCGCACCCGCGCGCATCCGGCTCACCCAGTACGCCCACGGCGGGGGGTGTGCCTGCAAGATCCCGCCCGGCGAGCTCGAGGCGGTCGTCGCCGGGCTGACCGCGCAGGGGCCGGTCGACCCGGCGGCCGAGCTGATCGTGGGCCTCGATGACGGCGACGACGCGGCGGTGGTCCGCATCGCCGGCGGGCAGGGGCTGGTGCTCACCACCGACTTCTTCACCCCCGTCGTCGACGACGCGTACACCTTCGGCCGGATCGCCGCGGCGAACGCGCTCTCCGACGTCTACGCCATGGGTGGCACCCCGGTCGTCGCCGTCAACCTGCTCGGGTGGCCGCGTGACGTGCTCCCCGCGGAGCTCGCCGCCGAGGTGCTGCGCGGCGGCCTCGAGGTGGCGCAGGAGGCCGGCTGCCACGTCGGCGGCGGGCACTCCATCGACGATCCCGAGCCCAAGTACGGCATGGCGGTCACCGGCGTGGTCGACGTCGACCGGCTCATCACGAACGCCGGTGCGGTCGCCGGCACGCCGCTCACCCTCACCAAGCCGCTGGGGGTGGGGGTGCTCAACAGCCGCATGAAGGCCACCGGCGAGGTGTCGGAGGAGGCGGTCGCCTCGATGACGGCCCTCAACCGCGAGGCCGGGCGGGCCGCCGTCGCGGCCGGCATCCGCGCGGGCACCGACGTGACCGGCTTCGGGCTGCTCGGCCACCTCTACAAGATGGCGCGGGCCAGCGGGGTCACCGCCGTCGTCGACGCCGCGGCTGTCCCGTACCTCACCGGCGCCCGGGAGGCGCTGGCCGCCGGCTTCGTCTCCGGGGGCACGCGCCGCAACCTCGACTGGGTGCGCCCGCACGCCGACCTCTCCGCGGTCTCCGAGGACGAGGCGCTCCTGCTGGCCGACGCGCAGACCTCGGGCGGGCTGCTGCTGGGCGGGGAGATCGTCGGTTCCCCGGTGATCGGCGAGTTCGTGCCCCGGGGGGAGCACGTCGTCGTCATCCGCTGACGCGCCCGCGGCGGCGTGTCCCCGGCGGCACGCCGAGCAGGGACACGGCACCGCGCGAGATCTGCTCGCCCGGCCCCCGGTGTCGTGCCACGGTCCCGCCAGGTCGGGCGCGAGTGCGCCCGGCGGGCGGACCGGCGGGGAGGACGGCGTGGTGGTGCGGACGGCGGCACGGGCAGCGCTCGCGGCGGGACTGGCGGCCGCAGCGGTGTGGGGCGGAGCAGGAGCGGCCGGCGCGACTGTGATCCCTCCCGGCCGTCTCCGCTGACCGCGGAGGAACCGGCCCGGAGGACACCGGCAGACGTGCTCGGCTAGGTTCGCGGTCATGCTCGCTGCCTTCGTCTCCACGCCCGCCCCGAAGGACCCGCTCTCCGTGCTGGAGATCGGGGAGCGCCCCGAGCCCGAGGTGCCCGAGGGCTGGACGACGATCCAGGTCAAGGCGGTGTCGCTGAACCACCACGACCTGTTCAGCCTGCAGGGCATCGGCCTGCCCGCCGAGCGGATGCCGATGATCCTCGGCACCGACGCCGCCGGCATCGACGAGGAGGGCAACGAGGTCGTCGTCCACGGCGTCATCTCCACCCCCGACTGGATGGGCGACGAGACGCTGGACCCGAAGCGGTCGCTGCTGTCGGAGGTGCACCAGGGGTCGATGGCCGAGCGGGTCGCCGTCCCCCGGCGCAACCTCCTCCCGAAGCCGGCCGAGCTCTCCTTCGCCGAGGCCGCCTGCCTCCCCACCGCGTGGCTGACGGCCTACCGGATGCTGTTCGTGAAGTCCGGGCTCCGGCCGGGGCAGACGGTGCTCGTGCAGGGCGCCAGCGGCGGCGTGGCGACTGCGCTCATCGTGCTCGGCCGCGCCGCCGGCTACCGCATGTGGGTGACGGGCCGCAGCGAGGAGAAGCGGGCCGCAGCCCTGGCGCTGGGCGCCGAGCAGGCGTTCGAGAGCGGCGCCCGGCTGCCCGAGCGGGTCGACGGCGTCATGGAGACCGTCGGCGAGGCCACCTGGAGCCACAGCATCAAGTCGCTGAAGCCCGGCGGCGTCCTGGTCACCTCGGGCGCGACCACGGGCTTCAACCCCGGAGCCGAGCTCAACCGGGTCTTCTTCACCCAGCTCTCGGTCATCGGCTCCACGATGGGGACGAAGTCCGAGCTCGAGGCGCTGATCCAGATGTGCGCCGTCACCGGCATCCGCCCGCAGATCGACGTGGAGCTGCCGCTGGCGGAGGCCCGGGAGGGCTTCGCGCGGATGCTCGAGGGCCGCACCAACGGGAAGATCGTCTTCACCCTCTGAAGCCCCCCGTTCGCAGGCCCGCGGCGGGCGGACGACCGCTTCCTGGTCGACCGCGAGGTGACGGTCGCGCACGACGAGGTCCACCCCGAGCGGCGTGCCCGGACGTGGGAGACCACGTCCGGGCACCGCCCCGGGAGTCACGCCCGGGTGTAGGCCCCGGCCTGCAGGACCCCCTGCGGGTCGTAGGTGTCGACGACCTCCCGCAGCCGGGAGAGGGTCGCCTCGTCATAGGACCGCCGGGCGGAGACCGCGTCGTGCGGGATCCCGAAGTTCGGCCACACGCCCCCGGTGTCCCAGTCGGCGAGCGCCGAGAACACCTGTTCGGCGTGCGCGAGTGCAGCAGCCGCCATCTCCTCGTCCATCGCCATGCCGACGGTGAGGACGCTGAACCGCGCCGCCCGGTGGCTGAACGCGCTGGGGTGGGCGCCCTCGCGGGCGTAGGCCCCGCCCAGGTGCCGCACCTCGACGATGACCTGCGGGGACTCCGACCCGTGCCCGGCGACGGCGAGCAGCCGGTCGGCCGCCTCGGCCGGGAAGGCGTTCAGCAGGATCGCCGGGTCGACGACGGGCATCGGGTCGACCGGGTCGGCGTGCACGGCGTCGATCTCGGTGTAGGGCCTCAACCGGGCGTCGTCCAGGACCACCGGTGCCACGTCCCGCAGCTGGTCCAGCAGCCGGGCGCCCTCCGACGGCTCCCCCGTCCACAGGAACCGGATCGCGAGGGTCATCCGGCCGGCGAGCGGCGGCGGGACCTCGGGCAGCGGCGGGAGCTGGAAGATGGCGAAGGACGTCGTCCCCAGCTCCGGCAGGTCGTCCGCCCAGCCCCGCCACCGGTCGATGACCCGGGCCGCATCCGCGGAGTGGAAGTAGATCGCACCGCCGTAGAACTCCGGCATGTGGACGAGGTCGAACTCCATGGCGGTCACGATGCCGGCCGCGCCCTTCCCGCCGCGGAGCGCGAAGTACAGGTCGGGGTGCTCGGTCGGGGTCACCCGGCGGAACACCCCGTCGCCGGTGACGACCTCGAAGGCACGCACCCGGTCGGCGTTGATGCCGTACGTGCGGGCGAGGGGCCCGACGCCACCACCGGTCGTGTAGCCGACGATGCTCACGTCCGTGGTGGAGCCGTTGACCCCGGCCAGGCCGTGGAACGCCGCGAGCGGGACCAGCTGCGACCACTTCACGCCGGAGCCGATCCGGGCCCAGCCCTCCGGGTGCACGGTGACCTCGTCGAGGCCGCGGGTGAGGACCAGCAGGTGCCCGGCGAGGGACCGCTCGGCGCCGTGGCCGGTGGCCTGCACGCCGGCGGTCATGCCGTGGGCGCCGGCGAAGCGCACGGCGGCGGCGACGTCGTCGGCCGTGCGGACGGCGACGACGGCGGCCGGCCGCATCGGGACGGCGAGGTTCCAGGGCGAGACGAGCGCGTCGTACTCCGGCTCCTCCGGCGTGTGCACCGAACCGGTCAGCAGGCTGCGCAGGGTGTCGAACGAGATCTCGGTGTCGACGGCGGGGGCGTCGAGGATGGCGGTCACGGGGTCCTCCAGGTCGGGTCGAGCTGATGGAGGAACGGTGGCGCGCCGTCCTTGACAGGCGGTTGCGACGACCTTGAGGCGCCTTCTCAAGCCGGCGGGCGGGTCTCCACGTGGTGCGCGGCGACGAAGAGGTCGCCCGGGTCGACGGCCCGGCGGACGGCGGCCAGCCGGGCGTGCACACCGGGCGGGAAGACCTTCCGGGTGTCGGTGCGCTCGTCCAGCATCGGCAGGTACTGCCGGCCGGTGGCCCACGGCTCGACCGCGGCCAGGAAACGGGCGGCGTCCTCGCGTTGCTGCTCCCAGTCCTGGTCGTCGCCACCGCCGAGACCCAGCCCGAGGGCGAGGAACTCGCCGTCCAGCGCGGACAGCGCACCACCGCGGGCGTCCGGGCGGGCGAGCGCACCGCCGAGCTGGCGCAGCTCCGCGGCGGCCAGCCGGGTGCCGGAACCAGGACCGACCGCGGCCGTGATGGCGGCGACGGCCGCCTCGGGCAGCCGGGAGACCAGCGTGCTGCTGGCGTAGGCGGGGGTGGGCCCCTCCGGGTCGAGGTGCAGCCGGACGAGGGACGCCGCCGGGACCCGCGCGACCGTGTCCAGCTCGGGACGGAGGGCGCGCAGCGGCGCGAGGACGTCGGCGGCGTAGGCGTCGTCGCCCAGGACGGCGCCGTCGATCATCGCGATCCGGCGGCCGCGGAGGTGCGCCGGGACCGAGGGGTCGTCCGGGACGTCGAGCAGCCGGAACGCCGTCGTGACGTCCTCGGGCGCGTCCGCGCACCAGGCCACCCAGGCCGGGAGCACCCGCTCCACCACCGTCCAGTCCCAGGACAGGTGCCCGGCCACCACGGTCTCGAGGGGGAAGAGGTCGAACTCGAGCGCTGTCACCACGCCCAGCGGCACGGCCCCGCCCCGCAGCGCCCAGAACAGCTCGGCGTCCCGCTCGGCCGTCGTCCGCACGAACGTGCCGTCGGCCAGGACCAGCTCGGCCGCGGTCACCGCGTTGCACTGCAGGCCGAGCTTCCGGGCGTACCAGCCGATCCCCCCGCCCAGGCTGTAGCCGACCACCCCGACGTCCGGCGACGACGGGTGCCGTGCGGCCAGGCCGTGCCGGCCGGCCGTCTCGGCCAGGTCACCCCACAGCACGCCGGCGCCGGCCCGCACGGTGCGGCGGTCGGGGTCGATCTCCAGCTCGGTCATCGCCGAGGTGCGCAGCAGCACGGCGTCCCCCAGCCGGCCCTCGAGCGGCGGTGCCCCGTGCCCGGTGCCCTGGGCGGCCACCTGCAGGCCGGCGGCGGCCGCGGCGCGGAGCACCTCGGCCACCTCGTCAGGGAAGGCGGGGTAGACCACCGCCGCCGGGTGGTCGCGCACCTGCAGGTTCCACGGCGAGCGCGCCATGTCGTAGGCGGGATCCCCCGGCAGCTGCACGGAACCCCCGCACAACCCCCGCAGCGCCTCGGCGCGGGACGGTGCGGACTCGGCGATCTGCTGCTGGGTCACGGGGTCCTCCCGGGTGCCGGTGTCCGAGCCTCACCCGTCGGACTTGAGAAGAACTTGAGGCCGTCGGCCGACGCCCGCTCGAGCACCGAGCGGACCATGCCCGGCGTCAGGAACAGCTGCTGGGCCACCTCGCGGATGCCCAGCCCGGCGGCCGACAGCTCGAGGACCCGGCGCTCGGTCACCGTCGGGGATCGGACGGCCACCCGGTGGACGGCGTCGGGACAGCCGCGGGCCTGCAGCGCCGCCCGCGCCCGCTCCCGCACGCCGAGCGCTCCCCGGGCGTGCGCCTCCTCGACCGCGGCCCGCAGCAGCGGTACCGCCTCGTGGTCGGTCACCTCCGGGCGGGCGCCGAGGGTGCACCGGGCGCGGGCGAGGTCGACCGCCGCCGTCGTCGGAGCCAGCAGCGCGACCGCCTCCCGCAGTTCGGCCAGCCCGTCCGACCCCCGGAGCTCGCCCAGCAGCCGCAGCGACGCGCCCAGAGGGCTCGGCGCCCCCCAGCGCCGCAGCAGGCCCACCTCCTCCTCCGCCAGCGCCACCGCCTCGTCGGTCCGGCCGAGCCCGTGCAGCGCGAGGGCCGCGGTGCTGCGCCACGGGTTCCACACCGGGTTGGGGACGGGGATCGGCGTCGGCACGGTGTCCAGGAGGGCGAGGGCCCGCTCGTGCTGCCCCTCGGCGGTGAGCACCCGAACCCGGGCGTGCTGCAGGAGCCGGCCGCCGTCCCCGAGGCCCGGACCGCCACCGGCCGCGTCCGAGGTGGCGCGGGCGGCGGCGAGGTCTCCGCGGTCGAGGTGGCACCCGATCAGGAAGGCGTGGGCGAAGGGCGGCGCGATCCCCGCCCCGCCCCACATCCGGCTCTCGTCGAGGGCGTTGGTGAGGCACGAGTCGGCCTCCGCCAGCTCCCCGCGCCGCCAGTGCCAGAAGCCCTGCCACAGGTTGGTCGACAGGACCGCGAACAGCGATCCGCGGGCGTGGGCCTCGGCGCGGGCGCGGGCCCAGAAGTCGCCCAGGTCGTCGTCGGCGAGCATCCGGATGATGGCGGCGACGACCCAGAACAGGCCGTGGTCGACCACCCAGAGGCGATCGCCTTCGAGGGCGAAGCGGGCCAGCCGCACGGCACGGTCCCGGTCGGCGCCCTCGATCGTCGCGTCGTAGGCCAGGGCCGCCGCCAGCATCTGCGCCCCGTGCCCGTCGCCGGACGGCTCGGGTACCGGGCGCCGCCAGAGGGAGGGGTCCAGCGCGTGCATGTAGCCGCTCACCAGCTCGATCGCCAGCAGTGCCTGCCGGTGGTCGTCGAGCCCGTCGGGCAGCGCCTCCGCGGCCTGGCGGGCGAAGGCCGTCGCCGTCCCCGGTGGGCTGGCGAAGACCTGCGTGCGGGCGATGGCGACGGCGATGCCGGCGCGCTCCCGGGGATCGGTGGTCCCCTCGTAGGCCTGCAGCAGGTGCTCGGTGCCCGCCGCGCCCTCGAGGGGCGACTCCACCATGCCCAGCTCCCGCAGCACGTCGCACCGCTGCTCACCCGTGGGCAGCTCCGCCAGCGCCCGGCGCAGGTACGTGACAGCGCTGTCGGCGGCCCCGCGCTCGGCCGCGGTCCGCGCCGCGCGGCGCAGCACCTCGGTGGCCTCGCCGTCGCCTCGGACCGGCGCGAGCAGGAGGTGGGCGGCCACCTGCTCGTCGCTGGCCCCGGCCTCGCGCAGCAGCCGGGCGGCCCGCTCGTGCCGGAGCGCCCGCTCCGCGGCGGGGAGGTCGCGGTACACCGCCTCGCGGACCAGCGGGTGGACGAAGGCCAGCGGTTGCTCGTCCTTCAGGATCTCGGCGCGGGCCAGCCCGGCCAGGGCGGCCGCGGTGTCGCTCTCGGAGAGCTCGGCGAGCGCGGCGACCACCGGGAGCGGCGCCCCGTCACCGAGGACCCCGGCGGCACGGGCCACGACCGGTGCCGCGCCGCCGAGCCGGCGCAGGCGCAGGAGCACCATGCTCGAGACCGCACGCGACCCCACGGCCACGACCACGTCGGCGTGGGCGGCGTCGGGCCGCACGCCGTCGGCCTCGAGGGCACGGAGCAGTTGGCGCAGCAGCAGCGGGTTGCCCGACGTCGTGCGGTGGCAGGCGAGGGCGAACAGCGGCGAGACCGGCTCCCCCAGCCGCCGCGCCACCAGCTCGGTGACGGCCCCGGCGGAGAGCGTGCCGGGCCGGAGGACGACGGCGGCGGGCTCCAGCGCCAGCTCGGCCAGCAGCTCCTCGTCCTCGTGCGGTTCACCGGTCCGCACCGTCCCGACGACGAGCACCGGCACCGCCTCCAGCCGGCGCACCAGGTAGGCCAGCGAGCGCAGCGACGCGCTGTCGCACCACTGCACGTCGTCGATCGCGAGCATCACCGGACCGTCGGCGGTGAGGTTGACCGCGAGCCAGTAGAGCCCGTGCAGGGCGGCGAACGAGCCGTCCGGCGCCTCCCCGCCCGCGGGGTCGAACACCGCCCGCGCACTGGCCGCCGCCCCCGCGAGCAGCTCGTCCCGGCGCCGGGGATCGGTGAGCCGCGGCTCGAACAGCTGCCTGACCGCACCGAAACCGAACGCCTTCTCCAGCGGGCTGCCCCGCGCCGACAGCACCCCGACGGACCGCTCGACGGCCATGCGCCGGGCCTGGGTGAGCAGCCGGGTCTTGCCGATGCCCGCCGGCCCCTCGATGAGCAGCAGCCGCGGCTCACCCCGGAGGAGCTCGTCGAGGGCGGCCCGGACCGCGGTCAGCTCGGCGTCGCGGTCGAGGAGGTCGTCCGGCGGGGGCTCGGCCGCGCGGTCGGACCGTTCCGGGCGGCCTCGCTGCGCGGGGACGGCCAGCTCCGGCGACTGGGCCAGCACCTGCCGCTCCAGCTCCCGGAGCGCGGGCCCCGGGTCGACGCCCAGCTCGTCGGCGAGGGTGCTGCGTGCCCGGCGCAGCGCCCCGAGCGCGTCGGCCTGCCGCTGCGCCCGGTAGAGAGCCAGGGCCAGCAGGCGCCACCGCTCCTCGCGCATCGGCTGTTCGGTGACCATCGCCTCCAGCTCGGGCACGAGCACCGCCGCGTCCCCCAGCGCCAGCCGCGCGGCCACCAAGCGCTCGCGGGCCACCGCCCGCAGCTCGTCCAGGCGGCCGATCTCCGGAGCCGCCCACGGCTCGTCGGCCCACTCGGCGAGCGCCGGCCCCCGCCACAGGGCGAGTCCGCGGGACAGCAGCTCCGCCACCTCCGCCGGATCGCCCACCGCCCCGCTCCGGTCGAGCAGCTGCTCGAACTGCCAGACGTCGACCGCATCCGGTGGCAGCCGGACGGCGTAGCCGCGCCCCTCGCTGACGATGACCGTCGATCGGTGACGGGCCGCGCTACCGGGCTGCAGCCGTCGGCGCAGGTGCGAGACGTAGGCCTGCAGCGCGCCCGCCGGGTCGGCCGGTGCCCGGTCTCCCCAGACGGACTCGGTCAGCCGCTCGACCGGCACCACCTCGCCCCTCGCGAGCACGAGGAGGACGAGGACGGCGCGCTGGCGAGGGCCTCCGAGATCCAGGGGCGCCCCTCCGGCGGAGGCCGCGCACGAGCCCAGCAGGTGGATCCGCAGCTGCCCGGTGCCGCCCACAGCGCCTCCCTCGCGGGAAAAGCTAGACGAGTGAGCGCGCCGTGAGGAGCGGTCGCATCCCGGCGGCGGGCCGAACAGCGGTCAGTGCAGGACCTTCAGCCCCACGACGCAGCCGATGAGGCCCAGGATCAGGAGCACCTTCGCGGGCGACACCGGCTCG
Organism: Blastococcus sp. SYSU DS0510; assembly: GCF_054050835.1. Taxonomy (NCBI): domain Bacteria; kingdom Bacillati; phylum Actinomycetota; class Actinomycetes; order Geodermatophilales; family Geodermatophilaceae; genus Blastococcus; species Blastococcus sp. SYSU DS0510. The sequence continues at coordinate 20,616 of NZ_JBJHAC010000016.1, forward strand.
GTGCCGGTCACCATCGCGTAGGCCACGGTGAGCGAGGCGCCGATGCCGACCCACACCGCGTAGGACGTGCCGATCGGTAGTTCCCGCATCGCGTAGGCGAGCCCGGCCATGCTCAGCACGAGGGCCACGACGAAGAGGATCGACGGGCCGAGCCGGGTGAAGCCCTCCGACCGGCCGAGCGCGGTCGCCCACACCGCCTCCAGCACCCCGGACAGCACCAGCACCAACCACGCCATCGTGGCCTCCTCTGGCGCCGTCTTGTCGCACACCGGGTACGGCACCGCTCGTCCGGGAGCCGGGAGACGGCTCCCCTCCACCTTCGCACGTGTCAACAGTGATTGACACCGGGGCGGGAGCAACCTAGGTTGACAGCCATGGCGGACACGGCACAGGTGGCGGCGGCTGCCAGCAGCAAGGACCCGGCGGTGGGGCTGACAGCGGTCCGATCGCTGCGGGTCCTCGTCGAGCGGCTCGAGGCGCTGCAGGTCGACAACGCCCGCGACGAGGGGTGGACCTGGGAGCAGATCGCCCAGCAGCTCGGCGTCAGCCGGCAGGCGGTGCACAAGAAGTACGCGCGCGGCCGCGGGCCGCTCCGACGGAGGGACTGACGATGTTCGAACGCTTCACGCAGGAGGCCCGCGACGTCGTCGTCGGCGCGCAGGCCGAGGCGCGGGCGCTCCGGCACGGGCGCGTCGGCACCGAGCACCTGCTCCTGGGCATGCTGGCCACACCGGGGTCGACGGCGGCCCGCGTGCTGGCCGGCCACGGCGTCACCCACGACGTCGCCGTCACCGCGGTGCGCACGACCGTCGCGGCCGGTGACCTCGACGCCGACGCGCTGAGCAGCCTGGGCATCGACCTCGACGCAGTCCGCGACCGGGTCGAGGAGGCGTTCGGCCCGGGCGCCCTCGACGGCCCGCGGGGCAGGCGCACCGGCGGGCACGTCCCTTTCAGCCCGCGGGCGAAGAAGGTCCTGGAGCTGGCGCTGCGCGAGGCCATCGCGCTGAAGTCGCGCACCATCACCGACGGGCACATCGCGCTCGGCCTGATCCGCGAGGGCCAGGGTCTGGCGATGAAGCTGCTGCACGACCGCGGCGTCGACGTGCCGGCCCTGCGCGAGGACCTCAGGTTGGCCCTGGACTCCTGAGCGGCCCGCCGCGCAGCAGGACCAGCGCCGCGACCGCGGCCAGCGCGGCGGCGATCCCGGCACCGGCGAAGACGGTGTGCAGCTGGGTGAGGACCGCGGCCTCGGTGGCGGCGTCGTAGGCCGCGCAGTCGGCCGGGCTCGTGGGGCAGAGCTCCATCGGGGTCCCGATCGCCGTGACCTCGGCGGTGAAGCGGCGCAGCGCGACGGCGGTGAGCAGCGAGAGCCCCGCGAGCATCCCGACGGTCCGCGCGACGACGGCCAGCGAGCTGGCGCTCCCGTGCACCCGCGGCGGGGTGACCGCCAGCAGCACCGCGTTGACCGGCGCGATGGCCAGCCCGAAGCCGAGGCCCGCGGCGACGAGGACGACGGTCGACCAGGCGCCGTCCAGGGCCTGCTCGTCCCACCCGGTCATCGCGGTGAAGGCAGCCGCCGTCAGCGCCATCCCGGCCCCCGCGACGACGCGCGGCGCGACGACGCGGCACAGCCAGCCCCCGGCCACCGCGCCGACCGGCACCGCGACGAGCAGCCGCAGCAGCACCAGCGCCGCCCCCAGCTGGTCACCGGGCGTCGTGGTCGCGCGGGCGAAGAGCGGGACGTCGACGAGCGCGGCGACCAGGGCGGCCCCCACGAAGAGGTTGACCAGCAGGGCGCCCCAGGCCCCCACCGGCCGCAGCGCCGCCAGCGGCAGCACCGGTTCCGGGGCGCGCCGCTCGTGCAGCACGAAGAGCACACCGGCGACGGCGGCCAGCGGCAGGAGCAGCCGGCCGTGGGCGACCACCTCGCGGGCCGGGTCGGCGGCGGCGAAGGCCCAGACCAGGGCGCCCAGCGACACCACGGCCAGCAGCGAGCCGACGACGTCCACCTCCCGCGCCAGCCGGCCCAGCCCGCGCAGCGGGAGCACCGCGCCCGCGGGCCGCACCACGCCGCGGACGACGAGGGCCAGCACGAGCAGGACGGTGGCCAGCAGCAGGGGCGCCGTCCACGCCGCTCCGTCGAGCCGGGGGACGTAGAGCAACCCGAGGGTGACGTCCTCGGCGAGCGACGGCGGCTCGGCGAGCAGCAGGCCCAGCGCGCAGGCGGCGAGGACGGCGAGCGCCAGCCCGACGGGGTCGGGGCGCCGGACCCGGCCGGTGACGACGACGCCCGCGGCCAGCGCCACCCCCAGCAGCAGGTTGAGCCAGAAGATGGCCCGCCAGTCGGCCACCGCCAGCACCGCGGCGCCCGCCAGCGGCCCCAGCACCGCACCGGCCTCCTGCACCGCCCCCACGACGCCCAGCGGGACCGCCCGGCGCTCCGGCGGCCAGCGGTCGGCGACGAGCGCGAGGGTGGCCGGCACCAGGCCACCGGCGCCGATGCCCTGCAGGCCGCGGCCGGCGACGGCGGGGCCGAGCGCCGTCGCCGTCGCCGTCAGCAGCGAGCCGAGGGCGAACAGCAGCAGGCAGCCGATGAGCACCGGGGCCCGCCCCCGCAGGTCGGCCAGCCGGCCGAGCAGCGGCAGGGTGGCCGTGTAGCCGAGGAGGAACCCACCCACGATGGGCGTCGCCCGCTGCAGCTCGTCCAGCCCCACCCCGACCCCCGTGAGGATGTCGGGGAGCGCCAGGACGACGACGTAGGTGTCGGCCGCCGTGACCAGCACGGCGAGGGTGGCGAGGACGATCGCAGCCATCCCCGGCTGCGGCCGGGGAGGCGCGGCCGCGGGCTCAGCCGGTCGGCGGCGCGCTGATCTCGACATCGGCCCCGAAGTCGCTGAGCTCGAGGAGGTAGGTGGCGTCGGTGCCGGCCTCGAAGAACGGGCCGGTGAGCTCCGCGCGGCGCAGCTCACCGCTCTCCGTGGCGACCGAGAACCGGGCCTGCACGGGCTGGCTGGGGTCCTGGCTGGTGAGGACGTCCTGCACGAGGTCGCCGGGCAGCTCGGCGGTGACCTCGCGGACCACCACGCCGTCGACCCGCCGTTCCTCCCCCAGCTCCGCCGAGTCGGCCTCGGCGAGCAGCTGGGAGATGCCGGTCTCGGGGTCGAGCAGCGCGCCCGGGTCACCGATGCCGAACTGGGCGGGGTCGATCACGCTGAACCCGCTGGTGAACGGCAGCTGCGCGTACACGGTCCCGTCGACCGAGACCACCTGGAGGTCCAGGCTCGACCCGAGCGCCCGCACCTGCAGGGTCCCGTCGAAGGACGCCGGGCGGGCGATGTCACCCTCACCGCCGACGAGCACGGTCCCGGAGGCCGGGGCGCCCTCGCTGTCGAGCACGAAGTGCGCGCTCTCCGCCTCGTCCAGCGTCCGCTTGGCGCGGTCGAGCAGATCGGCCGCCGACTCGGCGGGCTCGTCGGATCCGCAGGCCGCGAGCCCCGGGCCGGCCAGCAGGGCCAGCGCCAGCAGCGGGACGGCTCCTCGACGCAGCGACATGGTGCCCCCTCCGTGGACCGGGCGTGCCGGCGTACCGACGACGGACCCTAGCGCGGTGCCGCCCCCGGTCCCGTGCGGGACACCGTGCGACGAGGCGGCCGGGGTCAGCGGACGGCAGCCGCCCGCGCGGCGATCTTCGCGGCGACCTTCGCGCGGTTGCGCTCCGGCAGCACGTCGAGGGCGGCCGCCGTCTCGGGCAGCCGGTGCTTCTGCGTCGTCCAGGCGCGGAACGTCAGGCCGATGGTGACGCCGTGGTCCGGCCGCGCGACCACCTCGACGGGGTCGCCGGCGCCCAGCTCACCGGTCTCGATCACCCGGAGGTAGGCGCCCGGGGTGCCCCGCGCGGTGAAGCGCCGGACCAGCTGGGGCTCGTCCCAGAACCGGGCGAAGTTGGCGCACGGGATGCGGGGGGCGCTCACCTCGAGCAACGCCGTCCCGACCCGCCACCGTTCGCCCAGGACGGCGCCGGTGAGATCCAGCCCGGTGGTGCGCAGGTTCTCGCCGAACATCCCCGGCGGCAGCTCGCGGCCGAGCTCGGCGATCCAGAAGTCGGCGTCCTCCTGGGCGTAGGCGTAGACCTGCTGGCCGTCCCCGCCGTGGTACCTGGGGTTGACCTGGACGTCGCCGGCGAGCCCCCGTTCCCCGACGGCGACCCGCCCCGTCACCGGCCGCTTGGCGATGCCGCTGCGGTTCGGCTTCCGGTCGGGCAGCGGCAGCAGGTCGGCCCCGGACACGCAGACGGCGTCGACCCGCCCGGTCACTTCGGCTTGGCCGACGCGGTGGACTCGTTGGTGGAGAGCGCGGCGACGAACGCCTCCTGGGGGACCTCGACGCGGCCGACCATCTTCATCCGCTTCTTGCCCTCCTTCTGCTTCTCCAGCAGCTTCCGCTTGCGGGTGATGTCACCGCCGTAGCACTTGGCGAGGACGTCCTTGCGGATGGCGCGGACGGTCTCGCGGGCGATGACCCGGGAGCCGACTGCGGCCTGGATGGGCACCTCGAACTGCTGCCGCGGGATGAGCTCGCGCAGCTTGCCCGCCATCATCACGCCGTAGCTGTAGGCCTTGTCCTTGTGCACGATCGCGCTGAACGCGTCGACGGCCTCGCCCTGCAGCAGGATGTCCACCTTGACCAGCGAGGACTCCTGCTCGCCCGCCTCCTGGTAGTCCAGCGAGGCGTAGCCGCGGGTGCGCGACTTCAGCGCGTCGAAGAAGTCGAAGATGATCTCGCCGAGCGGCAGCGTGTAGCGCAGCTCCACCCGGGACTCGCTCAGGTAGTCCATCCCGCCGAGCTGCCCGCGGCGGCCCTGGCAGAGCTCCATGATCGCGCCGGTGTAGTCGCTGGGCGCGATGACGGTGGCGTTGACGATCGGCTCGTAGACGCGGTCGATCTTGCCCTCGGGCCAGTCGCTGGGGTTGGTCACCGTGTGCTCGGTGCCGTCCTCCATGATCACCCGGTAGACGACGTTGGGCGCCGTCGAGATCAGGCTGATGCCCGCCTCGCGCTCCAGCCGCTCGCGCACGATCTCCAGGTGGAGCAGGCCGAGGAAGCCGACGCGGAAGCCGAAGCCCAGGGCCGCCGAGGTCTCCGGCTCGTAGACCAGCGCGGCGTCGTTGAGCAGCAGCTTGTCCAGCGCCTCGCGCAGCAGCGGGTACTCGCTGCCGTCGATCGGGTAGAGCCCGGAGTAGACCATCGGCCGGGGGTCGCGGTAGCCACCGATCGACTCCGTCGCCGGCTTGTGCTGGAGCGTGACCGTGTCGCCGACGCGGGACTGGCGGACGTCCTTCACGCCGGTGATGAAGTAGCCGACCTCGCCGACGCCCAGGGAGTCCACCGGCTTGGGCTCGGGCGAGATGACCCCGATCTCCAGCAGCTCGTGCGTGGCGCCGGTCGACATCATCTTGATCTTCTCGCGCGCCGAGATCCGTCCGTCGACCACGCGGACGTAGGTGATGACGCCGCGGTAGATGTCGTAGACCGAGTCGAAGATCATCGCCCGGGCCGGCCCCTCGGCCACGCCGGTCGGAGCGGGGATGTCGGTGACGATCCGGTCGAGCAGCTCCGGGACGCCCGCTCCGGTCTTGCCGCTGACCCGCATGACGTCGTCGGGGTCGCAGCCGATGATGTGGGCGATCTCCGCGGCGTACTTCTCCGGTTGGGCGGCCGGCAGGTCGATCTTGTTGAGGACCGGGATGATCGTGAGGTCGTTCTCCAGCGCCAGGTACAGGTTCGCCAGCGTCTGGGCCTCGATGCCCTGCGCCGCGTCGACCAGCAGCACCGCGCCCTCGCAGGCGGCCAGCGACCGGGACACCTCGTAGGTGAAGTCCACGTGGCCGGGGGTGTCGATCATGTCCAGCACGAACTCGGTGCTGGTGTCCTCGCCGGTCCGCGGCGTCCACGGCAGGCGGACGTTCTGCGCCTTGATGGTGATGCCGCGCTCGCGCTCGATGTCCATGCGGTCGAGGTACTGGGCGCGCATCTTCCGGCCCTCGACGATTCCGGTGACTTCCAGCATCCGGTCGGCCAGCGTCGACTTGCCGTGGTCGATGTGGGCGATGATGCAGAAGTTCCGGATGCGGGCCGGATCGGTGGCAGCAGGAGTCGTCACAGTGCCGCCATCGTCCCACGTCCGCGCGCCGGGTCGGAGACGGGCGCGTCCCCGGGTGCGTCCGGGATGTGCCGGACGTCGCCGGACGGCGGGTTGGGGTGGCCGCGGGGGCGCTGGTATCTTTGCAGGCCGGTCCTGTGGCGCACGCCGCCCGGACGCACGAACGACTGTCAGAAGTACTCCCTCCTGTCGAGACACCGAGGCTCACGCGTGGCGAACATCAAGTCCCAGATGAAGCGGATCAAGACCAACGAGAAGGCGCGCCAGCGCAACGTCGCGGTCAAGTCCGCCCTCAAGACGGCCGTCCGGCGGGTGCGCACCGCCGCCGAGTCCGGGGACGCCGCGGCCGCGACCGCCGCCTACCAGGCCGCCGCCAAGCAGCTGGACAAGGCCGCCAGCAAGGGCGTCATCCACAAGAACCAGGCCGCCAACCGCAAGTCGGGTCTGGCGAAGCTCACCACCGGTCTCTGATCGGCCCGCGTCCCGCCGGGCGCGCACGCTCCACGACGAGCCCCCTCCCCTCGCGGGACGGGGGCTCGTCGCGTCCTTGCCCGCCTTCGCCGCCGGCCCTCGAGCAGTGGTGCCCGGACCCCGCCAGCCGCCTGACGCCCCGCGGCTGACCGGCGCCGGACGCCCGTGCCGGCTCACCGGCCGGCGCGCACCCGCCCCCGACCGGTCTCCGTCCGGATGGTGACGATGCGCCGGATGGCCCGCTCGAGCGCGTAGTCGGCGCTGGCCGCGGCGCCCTTGACGTCGGCATTCAGATCCGCGGCCACGCCCAGGGCCAGCTGCAGCCCCTCGATGCTCCAGCCGCGCGCCTGCGCCTGGGCCTTCTTCACCTTCCACGGCGGCATCTTCAGCGTGCGGGCGAGGTCGCCGGGGTTGGTCGAGCTGAGCGAGGCCACCCGTGCGGCGGTGCGCACGCCGTCGGCGATCGCGTCGGCGATGAGCACGTGCGCGACCCCTCGCTCGAGCGCCCAGCGCAGCATCTCGATGGAGCCGGCGCGGTCACCGGTCAGCACGCGCTCGGCGACGGTGAACCCGGTGACCTCGGCCTGGCCGCGGTGGAACCGGGCGACGTCCTCGGCGTCGATGCTGCCGCCGAAGTCGGAGACCAGCTGGCCCGCGGCGGCCGACAGCGACCGCAGGTCCGCGCCGATGGCGTCCACCAGGGCGGTCACCGCGTCGGGGGTGATCCGCCCGCCCAGCTGGCGCACCTCGTTCCTGACGAAGGCGATGCGGTCGCCGACGGAGGAGACCTTGGGGCACTCGTCCACCGCGGCGCCGGCGGACTTGAACGCCTTGACCAGCGCCTCGTTCCGCTTGCCGCCGTTGTGGACGACGACGAGCGTCAGGTCGGGGTCGGGCACCTTCGCGTAGCCGGCCAGCGCATCGGCCAGCGCGGTGGCGGACTCCTGGACGCCGGTGACGACGACCAGCCGGTGACCGCCGAACAGGGACGGCGCCAGCACGTCGGCCAGCTCCCCCACGGGCAGCCCCGTCGCGGCCAGCTCGTGCACCTCGCCGTCGGGGTGGCGGGCGAGCACCGCCCGGCGCACGGCCGCGACGGCGCGGGAGCGCAGCAGCTCCTCCTCGCCGATCACCACCCGCAGGCGCGACGTGGGCTCGACGGGGGTGGCAGGCACCTCCGCATGGTCGCACGCGCCACCGACGGCCCGCGGCGACCGCCCGGGGCCCCGCGAGCACGTCCGGGAGCACGGGCGCCGGCGGCGCGGGCACCGCTGCCGACGCCTGGCCGCCGCTGTCCGCGCCCCGGGCGGCGATCCCCCAGCCCCCGGCCGCCCCGACCACCGCGAGGTCGCCCTCCCGGTCGGTGCGGTGCACGCGCGTGCCGGCGGCGGCCAGCCAGTCGAGCAGCCGCGGCGCCGGATGGCCGTAGCCGTTGCCGGCGCCGACGGAGACGAGCGCGCTGCGGGCCCCGACGGCCGCCAGGAACGCCGGGTCGGCGTCGCCGCTGCCGTGGTGGGGGACCTTGAGCACGTCGGCGCGCAGGTCCACGCCGGTGCGCAGCAGCGCGGCCTCCTCGTCGGCGCCGATGTCGCCGGTGAGCAGCACCCGCACCCCTGCGACGGTCAGCCGGACGACGAGGGAGAGCCCGTTGGGGTCGTCGGCCGCGGTGATCCGGCGCGGGTCGGGTGCGAGGACCTCCAGGACGGCACCGGCCACGGTGCGGCGGTCCCCGGGGACGAGCACCTCGCGGGTGCCGCCGGCGCGCCGCACGAGGCCGTCGACGACCGGCGCCCGGTCGTCGGCCGGCGAGAGGGCGCCGCCGGCCACCACGCCCACCGTGCGGCCCCCGAACGCGCCGGCGAGGCCTCCGACGTGGTCGGCGTCCAGGTGGGAGAGGAGCACGAGGGGCAGCGCGTCGATGCCCAGCCGGTCGAGGCAGCCGTCGATCGCGGCGGGATCCGGGCCGGCGTCGACCAGCACGCCCCGCCCGCCCCCGACCGGCAGCACCAGCCCGTCGCCCTGCCCCACGTCGCACGCCACCAGCAGCGCGCCGGCCGGTGGCCAGCCGTCGAGCTGCTGGCGCAGCGGCCAGCCCACCACCACCAGCCCGAGCAGAGCGGCCAGCGCGAGCGGCCGCGTCCGGGGGAAGCGCCACAGCAGGAGGCCGGCGGCCAGCAGGAGGACGGCGAGCAGCAGCGCCCCGACCGTGCCGGCCGGCCAGCCGGCGACGGCGTCCGGCGCCGCGGCGGCGCGCTCGGCCACGAGCACGATCCAGCGCACCGGCCACCCGGCGAGCCCGACCAGCACGTCACCGGCCCAGGGCAGCACCAGACCGGCCGGGGCGGCCAGCAGCCCGAGGACCGTCGCCGGTGGCACGGCCGGCGCCGCGAGCAGGTTGGCCGGTACCGACACCAGGCTCACGGTGCCGGTCAGGCCGGCGATCACCGGGGCGGTCGCGAGCCCTGCCGCCACGCTCACCGCGACGGCATCGGCCGCCCACGCGGGCCAGCCCCGCTCCCGGAGCCTGCGCGCCCACGGCGGAGCGAGCAGCACGATGGCCGCGGTCGCCACGACGGACAGCGTGAAGCCCGGGTCGCGCGCGAGCCCGGGCTCGACCAGGAGGAGCACGGTCACCGCGGCACCCAGCGCCGGCAGCGCCGCCCGGGACCGGCCGGAGGCGAGCGCGAGCAGGGTGACCGCCCCCATGGCGGCCGCCCGGAGCACGCTAGCGCTGGGCCGGGCCAGCACCACGAACCCGATCAGCGCCAGCCCGCCCACCAGTGCCTGGACCCGCCGGTCGACCGCGCGGCGCCGCAGCGGCCGGAGCACGCCGGCGATCACGATCGCCACGTTGGCGCCCGAGACGGCGGTGAGGTGGGCCAGCCCGGCCCGCTGGAACTCCTCGTCCAGCACCGGGTCCATCCGGCTGGTGTCGCCGACCACCAGGCCCGGCAGCAGACCACCCGCCCGGTCGTCGAGCACCCGCTCCGAGGTGGCACCCAGGGAGTGCCGGAGGTCGCCCGCGACGCGCTGGACCGCTCCCGGCCCGCCGACCGGCTCCGGCGGGCCGCGGGCGGAGAGCACCGCCACCACGTCGTCGCCGGGCTCGGGCAGCGCGACGCGCGCGCGCACCCGGAGCTCCTGACCGGGCAGCAGACCCGCCCAGCCCTCGGCGGGTGCGAAGACCAGGACCGCGTCGTCCAGGTGGTGCACGGTGCCGCCGCCGGCCAGCGTGGTCACGTCGGCCTCGAGGAGCACGCGCGGTGGACCGGCGCCGGCCGCCAGCACGTGCGGGTCGGTGCGCACCGCGAGGGTCACCTGCACGCTGCCGCCCGCCTCGGCAGCCGCCCGCAGCGGGGACGCCTCCCGGGCCGCTGCCCGCACGGCCGCGGTGCCCGCGCCGGCCGCGACCCCGGCCAGGACGACGAGGGCGACCGTTCCCGCGGGACCCCGGCCGCGCAGGAGCAGCGCGGCCGCGACCAGCGCCGCCCCGGCGAGCGCGGCCAGCGCGGGCCACCGCAGCAGCGGGGCGGCCAGGCCCGTGCCCCACACCGCTGCCGCGAGCGGCCAGAGCCGCAGGTCCAGCACCCGCGGGCGGAGGGCGGGTGCGCTCACACCCGCACCAGCTCGGCGAGCTCCGCGGCCTTGGTCGGCCCGATGCCCGGCACCTCGTCGAGCTCCTCGACGCTGCGGAAGGAGCCGATGCGGGCCCGGTGGTCGATGATCCGCTGGGCCAGCACCGGACCGATCCCCGGCAGGGCGTCGAGCTCGGCAACGCCCGCGGTGTTCAGGTCCACGCGTCCCCCGGCACCCCCGGCACCGGGTGCGGCGGGCGGCCCGCCGGCCACTGCCCCGGGGACGCCCACGGCGATCTGCTGCCCGTCCGCGAGGGGTGCGGCCAGGTTCACCGAGGCGGGGTCGGCCTCGGGCAGCAGCCCGCCGGCCGCCTCGACGGCGTCGGCGACCCGCGACCCGGCGGCCAGCGTCACCAGGCCGGGGCGGGCCACCTGACCGACGACCGAGACCACCACGGGCTGGGACGTCCCGGCTACCTCCCCCACCGGGGGCCCGGCCGGTGCCGCGCTGCTCGTCGCGGCCGGGGACGACACCGGAGCAGCCGCCGGCTCCACCCGGGGGCGCTCCGCCCAGGTCCAGGCCAGCAGGAGCAGCACCGCGCCGACGGCAGCGGTCCAGACGGCGTGCCCGCCCACCCGGCCGGCGTCCCAGCGCGGCGTGGTCCCGGGCGCCCGGTGCCGCCCTCCGCCGGGTCGCCGGTCCCGCGGGGCGTCGACGTGGACCGGCACGGTGATCCGGTCGTCCCCCGGCCAGGCGAGGTCGTCGTCGTCCCCCGGCAGCCAGCCGCCCTCGACCGGGCGGGGCTCGGCCAGGACGGCGCGCAGCCGGGCTCGGATGACGTCCGCGTCGTCGTCGCGGCGGGCAAGCAGGCGCACCCCGGCGACGCTAGGGAGCCGCGCCTCCTCCGCACCGGGTCACGGCGGACCTGTGGACGGGACCGCCGGCTGTGGACGCGCAGAGCCCGGTTCCGGGCGGGCCACCCCATCCTGTGCCGGTGCAGCCCCGCCCGCGCTCAGTCCGCGCTCTCGTCCGCCTGCTCGGCAGCGTCGTCCGACGACTCCGGCCCGGTGGCGACGACCACCCCGACCGCTCCCGGCCCGACGTGCGCGCCGATCGCGGCCCCGAGCTCGCTCACGTGCAGCTCGCGCAGCCGGGGCACCCGCGCCCGCAGCTCGGCGACCAGCCGGTCCGCGCGCTCGGCCGCCGCGAGGTGGTGCACGGCGAGCGACACCTCGCGCTCCCCCGCGTGCTCGACGACGTGCTGGACGAGGTGAGCCAGCGCCCGCGCCGAGGTGCGCACCTTCTCCAGCGGCACCACCCGGCCGTCGACCACGTGCAGCACCGGCTTGACCGCCAGCGCCGAACCGAGGACGGCGGCCGCGGAGCCGATCCGCCCGCCCCGGCGCAGGTGCTCCAGCGTGTCGACGACGAAGAACGTGCGGGTGCGCGCCGCGGCCTCCCGCGCGACCCGCGCCACCGTGTCCCGGTCGGCGCCACCCGCGGCCGCCCGGGCGGCGTCCAGGACGGCGAACCCGGTGCCCATCGCGGCCGAGCGGGAGTCGACGACGGAGACGACGTGCTCCCCCACCTGCGAAGCCGCGACGCGGGCGGCGTCCCAGGTGCCCGAGAGCTCCGCGGACAGGTGGACAGAGACCAGCCGGTCGGCCCCCGCCTCCAGCGCGGCCCGGTAGGCGGCGACGAAGTCCCCGGGCGTGGGCCGCGAGGTGGAGACCCGCTGGCCGCGCGTCGACAGGGCCTTCGCGACGTCCTCGGAGCTGACGTCCTCCCCCTCGCGCCCCGACCGGCCGGCCAGGACGACGTAGAGCGGGACGACCCGGACGCCGTACTCGTCGGCGAGCGCTCGCGGCAGGTAGGCCGTCGAATCGGTGAGGACGGCGACGGGCACCCGGCGAGGCTAGCTGCCGCGCTCCACCGGGGCGTGCACGGTCGGAGGGGGAAGGCTCAGCCGACGGCGTCGGCGTCCTGGGCCGGTCCGTCGCCGGCGGCGCCCGGAGCACCCTGCTCCGGGTCGGCGCGGCGCTGCTCCGCTCCGGGGACGACCAGGCCCTCCGGGAGCGGACCGGCCGACGCGTTGTGCCGCAGGAGCCGCCACCGGCCGCTCTGGCGGGCGAGTTCGCTCCACGCGCAGTTGCCCAGCGGGCCGAACACCCGCCGGTGGTCGGGGCCGAGCTCCAGCAGCGCCTCGATCAGCCGGCCGCTCGTGCCGCCGTGGGTGACCACGAGGGCCACCTCGGCCGGTGGCAGATCGGCGAGCGCGGCGAGCACCCGGGCGACGACGGCCGGGGCCTCCTCACCGCCGCGGCCGCGCACCGGGCGCCCGGCGAGCCAGTCCGCGTACTGCTCGGGGTACCGGTCGGCGACCTCGTCGCGGGTCAGCCCCTCCCAGGAGCCCATGCCGTGCTCGCGCAGCCGGGGGTCCAGCCGCAGCGGCACGTCCAGCACCGACGTCACGGCCCGCGCGGTGTCCGCCGCCCGCTCCAGGTCGCTGGCCACCACCGCGGTGGACCGGCCGGTCAGCCCGGCGGCCACCACCAGGTGCGGCGCGGCGTGGGCCGCCTGAGCCCGGCCGACCGCATCCAGCGGCGGGTCGAGCTGCCCCTGGAACCGCCCGGCCGCGTTCCACCCGGTCCGCCCGTGCCGCCAGACGACCAGGCGGGTCACCGGCAGCTCGGGCAGGGCCGGGGCCGTCACTGGCCGGCCGTCTCCGCGACGGACGGGGAGCCCGGGTCCGCCGCGTCACCGGTGGCGGAGGCGGGGAGGGAGGCGTCGGTGAAGGGAATGCTCGGGCAGTCCTTCCACAGGCGCTCGAGGGCGTAGTAGGCCCGCTCCTCGGCGTGCTGCACGTGCACCACGACGTCGACGAAGTCCAGCAGCACCCAGCGCGCCTCGGCGACGCCCTCGCGGCGGACCGGCTTCACGCCGTGCTCCCGGAGCCGCTCCTCGACCTCGTCGACGATCGCCTGGACCTGCCGCTCGTTGGGTGCGGAGGCGAGGACGAAGGCGTCGGTGATGGCGAGCCGCTCGCTGACGTCGACGATCGTGACGTCGGTGGCGAGCTTGTCCGCGGCCGCCTGGGCGGCGCGCAGCGCGGTCTCCCGGGCCTCGGGCGAGGCGGTCATTCGGGCACCTCCTGGAGGTGGGACGTCGTGGGTGGGGTGCGCACGCCGGCGCGGTCGGGGCTGTTCCCCGAGCCGGCCGGCGGGCGGTCGTAGGTGGGGCGGTCGCCCGCCGGGCGGCCGTCGCGGGCCGGTCCGGGGGCCGGGCGCCGCGCGGGGCTCCGGTAGAGGCCGCGCTTCTCGATGTACTGCACGACGCCGTCGGGCACGAGGTACCAGACCGGCATCCCGCGGCCCACCCGGTCGCGGCAGTCGCTCGAGCTGATCGCCAGTGCGGGGATCTCCACGAGGCTGACGCCACCCTCGGGCAGGTGGCTGTCGGCCAGCGTGTACCCGGGCCGGGTCACCCCGATGAAGTGCGCCAGCTCGAAACACCGGGCGCCGTCGCGCCAGGTCATGATCTGCGCCAGGGCGTCGGCTCCGGTGATGAAGAAGAGCTCGGCCCCCGGGCGCTGGGCCTGCAGATCGGTGAGGGTGTCGAAGGTGTAGGTGGGCCCGCCCCGGTCGATGTCGACCCGGCTCACGGAGAACCTCGGGTTGGACGCCGTCGCGATGACCGTCATGAGGTACCGGTCCTCGGCCGGGCTGACCAGCTGGTCGCTCTTCTGCCACGGCTCACCGGTGGGCACGAACACGACCTCGTCGAGCCCGAACAGCCCGGCGACCTCGCTGGCGGCGACCAGGTGCCCGTGGTGGATGGGGTCGAAGGTCCCACCCATCACGCCGACTCGTCGTCCCGCCACCGGGCGAGCGTATCCGGGACCCGCGGAACCGCGCCGCGAGGACCGGCCCGCACGACCCGCTCCCGGCGCGGCAGGCGGCCGCGGAGCTTTCCTCCGTCGGCCGGCCGGAGCCCCCGGGCGACCGGCTCCCCCGTGCGGCCGGTCGCCGTCCGGCCGCACCGCGCCGCCGGCGGGTGGTCGACATGTCGACACCGGGCTGACCAACGGCCGCGACGGCGCCCGGTTACGGCCGGCACGCCGGGAATCGCGCTGTGCACGCCGTTCCGTGACGGTCCCGGAGGGCCGACACGTCGACACGTCGACAGCTCGACGTGCCCGCACGTCGACGGGCCTCAGCCTGCCGACGGGGTCAGAGCGTGGTGACGAAGTCGGCCAGCTGGGCGGCGTTGCGGCACTCCACCATGTCGATGACCTCGCCGTACCGGTCCGCGGCGGAGTCCCCGCTGCCCCACAGCCGGCGCGGCTCGGGGTTCAGCCAGTGCGCCGACCGGGCCTTCCCCACCAGGCCCGCCAGCACCGGGACGCCCGGCTGCCGGTAGTTGGTCCGCCCGTCGCCGAGCACGAGCAGCGAGGTCTTCGGCCCCACCGCCGACGCCCAGCGGTCGGCGAACACGTCGAACGCGGTGCCGTAGTCGCTGTGCCCGTCGAAGCCGACCACCTGCGCCTCCCGGCCGATCCGCGCGATGGCATCGGCGACGTCGACGCCCGGCCGGAAGAAGCGGGTCACCTCGTCGGTGGAGTCGACGAACGCGAACGCCCGCACGCCGGTGAAGTGCTCCCGCAGCGCCTGGGTGAGCATCAGGGTGAAGTGGCTGAAGCCGGCCACCGAGCCGCTGACGTCGCAGAGCACGACCAGCTCGGGCTTGTGCACCTTGCGCGGCCGGTGGTGGGTGACGACGGGGACCCCGCCGGTGCCGAGCGAGGCCCGGACCGTCTTGCGGAAGTCCAGCCGGCCCTGGCGCCCCATCTTCCGGCGGGCCGAGAGCCGGACGGCGAGCCGGCGGGCCAGCGGGGCGACCGCGCGCCGCAGCTCCGCGAGGTCGGAGGACTGGGCGCGGAGGAAGTCCACCTGGTCGGCCAGCGGGCGCACGGCGTTCTTCGCGACGCGGTCGCGACCCTTCTCCGCCGCCGTCCGCCGCCGCACCTCGGCCTCGACCGCGGTGCGGAACGCCGCCAGCCGGTCGCGCACGGTCTGCCGCGCCACCTGCTCGGCCAGCCCACCGCGGTCGCCGCCGCCGAGCAGCCCGGCGAGCAGCTGAGCCACGAGCGTGTCCGGCGAGAGCGCCCGCATGACCCGGTAGCTGAAGTAGGACTGCCCCGAGGGCGTCGGCTGCCCCTGGCCGAGCTGGTCGACGGCGTCCCGCGCGAACCGGCGCAGCGCCTCGGGATCGCCGTCCTGCAGCAATCGCAGCAACTCGGCGCGCATGAGCTCGGTCAGCGCCGCGTCGTCCGGCACGTCGAGCGTGGACTCCCCCGGCTCCCCCGCGCCCTCGCCGTCCTCGGCCTCCGGTGCCAGCCGGTCGCCCAGCGGCCACCACAGATCGAAGAGCACGTCGTACGTCGGCCGCTGGGCCGCGCGCTGGAGCAGCACGGCGGCCAGCCCGTGGCGCAGCTGCTCGCGGTCGAGCAGGTCGACGACGGTGAGGATCTCCGCGGCGTCGACGGCCTGGCTGATGCCGACCGGGATGCCGGCCTCGCGCACCGCCCGCACGAACCCGTCCAGGTGCCCGGCGAGCCCCCCGGGCTCCCTCCGGATCCCCTGCGGAGCAGCGTCCATCAGTTCAGCCGCAGCTCGGCCGCGGCCCGGGTCTGGTCGCTGGCGTGCTTGAGCACGACGCCGAGCGTGGCAGCCATGGCCGGCTCGTCGAGGGTGTCCAGACCGAGCTCGAGCAGGGTCTGCGCCCAGTCGAGGGTCTCCGAGATCGACGGCGACTTCTTCAGCTCCAGCCCGCGGAGCGCCCGGACGGTGGCCACCAGCTGGTCGGCCAGCCCCGATGCGAGGTCGGGCACCCGGGAGAGCACGATCTCCCGCTCCCGCTCGGCGCTCGGGTAGTCCAGCGCCAGGTACAGGCAGCGCCGCTTGAGTGCCTCGGAGAGCTCGCGGGTGGCGTTGGAGGTGAGGACGACGGTCGGCCGGCGGGTCGCGGTGACGGTGCCGAGCTCGGGGATGGTCACCTGGAAGTCGCTGAGCACCTCGAGCAGCAGCCCCTCGACCTCGACGTCGGCCTTGTCCGTCTCGTCGATGAGCAGCACGGTCGGCTCGGTGCGGCGGATCGCGGTCAGCAACGGGCGGGCGAGCAGGAACTCCTCGCCGAAGATGTCGTCGTGGACGGTGTCCCAGTCCGCGCCGCCCTCGGCCTGGGACGCCTGGATGCGCAGCAGCTGCTTCTTGTAGTTCCACTCGTACAGCGCCCGGGCCTCGTCCAGGCCCTCGTAGCACTGCAGCCGGATCAGCTCCGACCCGGTCGCCGTCGCCAGCGCTTTGGCCAGCTCGGTCTTGCCCGTGCCCGCCGGCCCCTCGACGAGCAGCGGCTTGCCGAGGCG
This sequence comes from Blastococcus sp. SYSU DS0510, assembly GCF_054050835.1. Lineage (NCBI taxonomy): Bacteria > Bacillati > Actinomycetota > Actinomycetes > Geodermatophilales > Geodermatophilaceae > Blastococcus > Blastococcus sp. SYSU DS0510. Next base: position 37,247 of record NZ_JBJHAC010000016.1, read on the forward strand.
GTCGGCGAGGAAGACCGTCGTCGCGATCTGCGCGTCGGGCAGGTACCCCGCGGTGGACAGCCGCTTGCTGACGTCCGCGACCGACGAGAAGTGCGGGAACTGGGACGGCGGGCGGGGCATGCGGCTCCTCGTGCTGGGGGCGGGGTCAGCGCGTGTGGCCGGACCCCGTGACGACGTAGGTGGTGGAGGTCAGCTCGGGCAGGCCGAGCGGGCCCCGGGCGTGCAGCTTCTGGGTGGAGATGCCGATCTCGGCGCCGAAGCCGAACTCGCCGCCGTCGGTGAACCGGGTCGAGGCGTTGACCAGCACGGCCGCGGCGTCCACCCCGGCGGTGAACTCGGCGATGGCGCGGGCGGAGTCGGCGACGATCGCCTCGGTGTGGCCGGTGCTCCAGCGCGCGATGTGGTCCAGCGCCTGCGGCAGGTCGTCGACGACGCGCACCGCCATGTCCATCGACAGGTACTCGGTGCCCCAGTCCTCGTCGGTGGCCGGGACGACGCCGTCGTGCGCGGAGCGGGCGGCGTCGTCGCCGTGGAGCGCGACGCCGGCGTCGGCCAGCGCGGCGAGCAGCCGCGGCAGGAACGGCACGTCGCGGTGCACGAGCAGCGTCTCGGCGCTGTTGCAGACGCTCACCCGGTGGGTCTTGGAGTTCAGCACGACCGCCTCGGCGATCTCCGGGTCGGCCGAGGCGTCCACATACACGTGGCAGTTCCCCTCGCCGGTCTCGATCACCGGCACCCGCGACTCCCGCACCACCCGCTGGATGAGCGAGGCACCGCCGCGGGGGATGACGACGTCGACCAGGCCCCGGGCGTTCAGCAGCTCCCCCACCGACGCGCGGTCGGCCGGGAGGAGCTCGACGAAGCCGGCCGGCAGGCCCACCTTCTCCCCCGCCTCGGCGAGGACGGCGAGCAGCGCGGTGTTGGTGCCGAACGCCGAGGCCGAGCCGCGCAGCAGGGCCGCGTTGCCGCTCTTCAGGCACAGCCCCGCGGCGTCGACGGTGACGTTGGGGCGGGCCTCGTAGACGATCCCGACCACGCCGAGCGGCACGCGGACCTGCTTGAGCTCCAGCCCGTTGGGCAGCCGCGACCCGCGGACGACGTCACCCACCGGGTCGGGCAGGGCGACCAGCTGGCGCAGCGCGTCGGCGACCCCGGCGATCCGGCCGGCGTCCAGCCGCAGCCGGTCGACGATCGCCTCGGGCGTGCCGTCGGCCCGCGCGGCGGCGACGTCGGCCGCGTTGGCGGTCAGGATCTCGTCGGCGCGCTCGACCAGCGCCTCGGCCATCGCCGCCAGCGCGGCGTCCTTGGTGTCGGTCGGCAGGGTGCGCAGCACCCGGGCGGCGGCCTTCGCGCGGAGCGCGGCGGCACCGATGAGCGGCAGGCCGGAGACGTCGGACACACCGAGAGGATACGCGCGCGTCCGCCCGGGCTCCCCGGTGCGACCGGGCGCCGGCCACCCCGGATCCTGTGTGAGAATGATTCCCATGCACACCTCCTCGCTCCGCCGCAACGCCGCCGTCCTCGGCTCGGCCGCCTGCCTGCTCCTGGCCGGTTGCGGCTCCACCACGGGGACCGACGAGGCCTCCGGCGCAGCCGGTGACGGCGAGCTGTCCGTGCTCGCCGGCTTCTACCCGCTCCAGTGGGCCGCCGAGCAGGTCGGCGGCGACCGCGTGTCGGTCTCCTCGGCCACCCCGCCCGGCGCCGAGCCGCACGACCTCGAGCTCACCCCGCGGAACGTCGCCGCGATCTCCGAGGCGGACCTGGTCGTCCACCTGGAGGGCTTCCAGCCGGGCCTGGACGAGGCGGTCGCGTCCGAGGCCGCCGACGCCGCCTGGGACGCGGGGCAGGCCGCCGACCTCTCGCTGACCACCGCGGGCGAGCACGACCACGCCCACGAGGACGAGCAGCACGCCGAGGAGGAAGCCCACGCCGAGGAGGAGACCCACGCCGAGGGCGGCGAGACGGTCGACCCGCACTTCTGGCTGGACCCCACCCGCCTGGCCGACGTCGCCGACGCCCTCGCCGACCGGCTCACCGAGCTGGACCCGGAGGGCGCGGACACCTACGCGGACAACGCCGCCGCGCTGCGCGCCGACCTCGAGGCCCTCGACGCGGAGATGGCCGCCGCGCTCTCGGGCTGCGCGGTGGACACCCTGGTGACGAGCCACGACGCGTTCGGCTACCTCGGCGAGCGCTACGGTCTCGAGGTGGTCGGCATCAACGGTCTCAGCCCGACGCAGGAGCCCAGCGCGGCCCAGCTGGCCGAGATCACCGAGCTGGTGGACGACCGCGGGATCACCACCGTCTACACCGAGACCCTGGTCGACCCGGCGGTGGCCGAGACCGTGGCCGCCGAGGCGGGCGTCGAGACCGCCGTCCTCGACCCGATCGAGGGCCTCACCGACGAGTCGGCCGGGGAGGACTACCTCGAGGTCATGCGCGCCAACCTGGCCACCCTCCAGGAGGGTCAGAACTGCTCGTGACCGGCCGGACCACCGCCGAACGGCTCCCGGTGGAGCCCGGTCACGCGCTCGCGGTCGGGCTCCGCGGCGCCAGCATCGGCTACGGCGACGTCCCCGTCGTCCGGGACGTCGACCTGTCGGTGCGGCCCGGCGAGGCGATCGCCGTCCTCGGGTCCAACGGGTCCGGCAAGACCACCCTCGCCCGCGGCCTCCTCGGGCTCGCCGCCGTGCTGGGCGGCGAGGTGACCGTGCTGGGCGCGCCCGTGGGGCGGCTCCGGGAGCGCGGCCGGGTCGGCTACGTGCCGCAGCGGCACACGGTGAGCGGCGCGGTCCCGGCCACCGTCCGCGAGGTGGTCGGCGTGGGCCGGCTCGCCCGGCGCGGGCTGTTCGGCCGCCCGACGGCCGCCGACCGCGCGGCCGTGGCCGACGCCATCGCCGCGGTGGGGCTCAGCGACCGGACGCGCGACCCGGTCGCCTCCCTGTCGGGAGGCCAGCAGCGCCGCGTGCTCGTGGCCCGCGCCCTCGCCGCCGAGCCCGAGGTGCTGATCATGGACGAGCCGACCGCCGGGGTCGACGCCGCCAACCAGGCCACCCTCGCCCGGGTCCTCGCCGACGTGTCGGCGAGCGGCACCACGCTGCTGGTCGTCACGCACGAAGCCGGCCCGCTGGCCGGGGTCCTGACCCGCGCGGTGGTCGTCGACCACGGCCGGATCCGGTACGACGGCCCCCTGGCCGAGGCGGGCCCCCTCGCGGGGGACGCGGGCCACCACCACCACCATCCGGGTGACGACCAGGAGCTGCCGTCGACCGGGTACCGGCAGCACCAGCCGTGGGGGACGTCCCGCCCCGTCCGGGCCCACGACGGGGAGCGGTGACGTGGAGATCCTCCAGTACGAGTTCATGCAGCGGGCGCTCCTCGCCTCCCTGATGGTGGGGCTGGCCGCGCCCGCGGTCGGCATCTTCCTGGTGCAGCGCCGCCTGTCACTGCTGGGCGACGGCCTCGGCCACGTGGCGCTGGTCGGCGTCGGGATCGGCGTCCTCACCTCCACCGCGCCGGTCGGCGCCGCCCTCGTGGCCGCGATCGCCGGGGCGGTGCTCATCGAGCTCGTCCGCGCGCGCGGACGCACCAGCGGCGACGTGGCGCTCGCCGTCCTCTTCTACGGCGGCATCGCCGGCGGAGTGGTCCTGCTGAGCCTCGCACCCCCCGGCCAGGCGACGAACCTCGACGCCTACCTGTTCGGGGCCATCACGACCACGAGCGCCGGGGACCTGGTGGCCTTCGGCGTCATCACCGTGGTCATCCTCTCGGTCGTGTGGCTGCTCGGGCAGCGCCTGTACGCGGTGAGCGACGACGAGGAGTACGCCCGCGCCGTCGGCCTGCCGGTGCTGGCGCTGAACGTCGTGCTGGCCGCGCTGGTCGCATCGACGGTCGTGCTGTCGATGCGCGTGGTCGGGCTGCTGCTGATCAGCGCGCTGATGATCCTCCCCAGCGCGGTGGCCCAGCTGCTGGCCGGCAGCTTCCGCCAGGCGCTGCTGCTCGCCTGCGGTATCGGACTGGTGGTCAGCGTCAGCGGCACCACGGCCTCCTACTACACGGGCACGCCGTCGGGCGGCACGATCGTGCTGCTGGCCATCGCGCTGTTCCTGGTCGTCACGCTGGCCGTCGCGATCCGGGACACCACGGCCCGTCGGCGGCACCGGCGTAGGGTCGATCTGCACGCCGCCCACCCCCACGAGCACGGGGAGGACTGCGGCCACCGGGCGGTCTCGCACGGCGACCACGTGGACTACGACCACGACGGCCACCTGCACGCGCCGCACCGGACCGGGTCGGGCGTGCACTACGACGAGCACGGCGAGCACCCGGTGACCACGCCGGCGGAGGGAAAGGCAGGCCGCCCGTGAGCCACCCCGAGGTCGCGCCACCCGCTCGCCGGCAGACCCGCCAGCGCACCGCCGTCCTCGACCTGCTCGACGAGCTCGACGGCTTCCGCAGCGCGCAGGACCTGCACGCCCTGCTCCGCGAGCGCGGGGACTCGGTGGGTCTGGCGACGGTCTACCGGGCGCTGCAGGCGCTGGTCGACGACGGCCTGGTCGACGTCCTGCGCAGCGGCGAGGGCGAGGCCGCCTACCGCCGCTGCTCCCCGGTCCACCACCACCACCTGGTGTGCCGCTCCTGCGGCCGCACGGTGGAGGTCGCCGACCCGCCGGTGGAGCGCTGGGCGGCCAAGGTCGCCGCGGAGCACGGCTTCGCCGACGTCCAGCACGAGCTCGAGGTCTTCGGCACCTGCGGGCCCTGCGCCACCGCGCGGAGCTGACCCGCACCCCACGGTCGGTCAGCTCTCGTACGGGGTCGCCGGCGCCTCGATCCTGACCACCGACCGGGCCGCGACCACCGGCTCCGGGTACCCGCCACCAGCGTTCTCCCGGGGCGGCGCCCAGCGGCCGACCACCTCGACCCACTCCCCCTCCGCCAGGTCCTCCGGCCCCCCGGACAGGACGACGGCGACGGGCACGGCGTCGGCCGCGCAGCAGCCGATCCGGATCCGCGCCAGGTACCGGCCGCCGCCGTCGCGCGGCAGCACGAACCCGTGCAGCCGGACGGTGCGACCGGACAGCGCTGGGGCGTCCTCGGCGAGGGCGTGGACGCCGTACTCGAGCAGGCTCATGGTGCGGTGGTCGGCGCCCTCGTCGTCCGGCCCGAGGAGCGCGGCCGCACCCCTGCTCGGGCACCGCGATCGGCTGGGCCTGCCGGTCGGCGGTGAACGCGCCGAGCGCCGAGGGCGCCACCAGCAGCAGCACCGCGACCGGGAGAACCAGCAACCAGGCGCTGGGAGGCACGTCGTGGTGGTGCTCGTCGACCGGCCCCGCACCCTGCGGACGGCGGCGCACCAGCCCGGCCACGGCGAGCACCAGCAGCACCCCGCCCGCGGCCACGAGCAGCGGCTGGAACCCGGGCTGCACGTAGGCCAGGTGGGCGTCGGTCAGGGCGGTGCGCAGCACGACGCCCCCCAGCAGCACCAGCAGCAGGTGCTGGATCACGCGGGCCACGGTGCCTCCGTCACAGCAGCACCCACGCGACCAGCAGCGCGATCCCGACGGCGACCACGAACGTGACCGGGGCGAACCGCAGGGCGAACCGCGGCCCGAAGGTGCCCGCCTGCAGCGCGACCAGCTTGACGTCGACGACCGGGCCGACGACGAGGAACACCAGCCGCGCGGTGAGGCTGAACGACGTCAGGCTGGCCGCCACGAAGGCGTCGGCCTCCGAGCAGATGGCGAGCACCACCGCGAGCACCGCGAGGACCAGGACGGCCAGGGCCGGGTTCTCGGCCAGTGCGTCGAGCCACGCCCGCGGGACGAGGACGTTGAGGCTCGCCGCCGCCAGCGCCCCGAGCACGAGGAACCCGCCGGCATGGGTGAAGTCGTGCTGCGCCGTCTCGGCGAACAACCGGGCCCGCCCACCCCCGGGATCGGCGGCGGCCCGCTCGCGGAGCCGGAGCCACCCGGGCGCCCGAAGAGTGCCCACAGCCACCCCATGACGACGGCGACGACCAGCGACGCGACGGACCGTGCGACCGCCATCATCGGCTCGTCCGGGAAGGGGACGACCGTGGCGATCACGACGACGGGGTTGATCGCCGGGGCGGAGAGCAGGAACGCCAGGGCCGCGGCGGGTGCCACGCCCCGGCGCACGAGGCTCCCGGCCACCGGCACCGAGGCGCACTCGCAGCCGGGCAGGACGGCGCCCGCGGCACCCGCCGCCGGCACCGCGGCCACGGGGCTGCGCGGCAGCACGCGCTCAAAGAAGGACGGCGGCACCACGGCGGTCACCGTCGCCGAGACCAGGACGCCGAACACGAGGAAGGGCAGCGCCTGCAGGCAGATGGCGACGAACACCGTCGACCACGCCTGCAGGGCCGGGGAGGCGAACCAGTCCGGGGCGGCGAAGTGCAGCCCGATGGCGCCCAGGAGGAGGACGAGCAGGACGTCGGAGGACTGCAGGCGCTTCCGGTCGGCCGCCACCGGGAGCTCGCCGACGGCGACGTCGTCGCGCAGCACCGGCGGCACGAGCACTCCGATCAGCTGAGAACCGTTCTCTGCGCGGAGCGCGCTCCCACGCGTTCGCGGCGAACGTGGTGACGACGCGTCAGCGGTCGCGCAGCGCCCGCAGGGCAGCCTTCCGGGCGTCGCCGGTCAGCCGGTCCAGGAACACCTTCCCGTCGAGGTGGTCGACCTCGTGCTGCAGGCAGCGGGCCATCAGCCCCTCCCCCTCCAGGCGCAGGGGCTCTCCGTGCACGTCGAACCCCTCGGCGACGCAGCGCATCGCCCGCACCGTCGGCGCCCAGATGCCCGGCACCGACAGGCAGCCCTCGTCGCCGTCCTGGATCTCCTCGGATCGCTCGACGATCACCGGGTTCACCATGTGCCCGATGACGCCGTCGACGTTGTAGGAGAACGCGCGCACGCCCACCCCGATCTGCGTCGCCGCGACCCCGGCCCGGCCGGGGTGGTCGACGGTGTCCTCCAGGTCGCGGACCAGCGCGGCGAGCCAGTCGTCGAAGACCCGGACCGGATCGGCGGGGGTGCGCAGCACGGGGTCGCCGAGCTCGCGGATGGGGCGGATCGTCACCCGTGCAGTCTCTCAGCCGGGCCGGACGGCTCAGCGCAGGCGTCCGACCAGCACCATCTCGTCGCGGTGCACCACCTCGCGGCGGTGCTCGGGCGGCAGGTCCCCGGTCTTGCGGCCGAGCAGCGCGGGCAGCTCGCGGGCGTCGTAGGCGACGAGCCCGCGGGCCACCACCACGCCGTCCGGCCCGACCAGCTCCACCGGGTCGTCGGCGAGGAACTCCCCCGCGACCCCGGTGATGCCGGCCGCCAGGAGCGAGGCGTGCCGCTCCCGGAGCGCCTCGACCGCGCCGTCGTCCAGCAGCAGCCGGCCGCGCGGGCGGCTGGCGTAGCGCAGCCAGAACTGACGGGCGCTGGGCCGCTTCCCCATCGGCGCGAACAGCGTGCCCACCCGCTCCCCGTCCAGGGCGCCCGCGGCCTGCGGCGTGGAGGTCACCACCACCGGGACGCCGGCGTGCGCGGCGATGAACGCCGCCTCGACCTTGGTCGCCATCCCGCCGGTGCCGACGCCGTTGCGGCTGGCCGAGCCGAGCGTGACCGATGCCAGGTCCGCGGGGTCGCGCACCGTGTCAACCAGCTGCGCCGGCCCGGTGCGCGGGTCGCCGTCGTACACGCCGTCGACGTCGGAGAGCAGCACCAGGGCGCCGGCCTGCGAGACGTGGGCGACCAGGGCGGCGAGGCGGTCGTTGTCGCCGAAGCGGATCTCCTCGGTGGCCACCGTGTCGTTCTCGTTGACGATCGGCAGCACCCCGAGGTCGAGCAGCCGGTCGACCGTCCGGCGGGCGTTGCGGTAGTGGCTGCGGCGGGTCAGGTCGTCGGCGGTGAGCAGCACCTGCCCCACGGTGATCCCGTGCCGGGCGAACGCGTCCGCGTAGGTCTGCACCAGGCGCAGCTGCCCGACGCTCGCCGCGGCCTGCGCGGTCGCCAGGTCGCGGGGCCGCCCGTCCAGGCCGAGCGGCGCCAGCCCCGCGGCGATCGCCCCGGAGGAGACGAGCACGACCTCCCGGCCCGACGCACGGACGGCGGCGAGCGCCTCGACCAGCGCGGTGAGGCGCTCGACGTCCAGACCGCCGGGCAGGGTGGTCAGCGACGAGGAGCCGACCTTGACCACGACGCGCCCCGCCCCGGCGATCGCGGGGCGGGCGGCGGCGCGGGTCACCGGAGTTCCTCGCCGGCCCCACCGGGCAGGTCGTCGGCCAGCTCCTCGAGGTCCTCGTCGGTCCAGCCGTCCTCGGAGACCTCGAAGGGCACCCGGCGGGCCCGCTTGGCCGCCAGCCGCTCGGACGCCCCGACCCGCTCGTTGCTCTCCAGCCGGGTGTCGGTGCCGCGCCCCCCGAGGCCCGCGGACTCCTCGACGGTGAGCGTGCCGGCGGGCAGCGTCGGCGCCCAGTCGAAGGTGACGTCGCCGATCGTGACGGCGTCGCCCTCGCGGGCACCGGCCTTCGCCAGCTCCTCCTCGACACCGAGCCGGTTGAGCCGGTCGGCCAGGTAGCCGACGGCCTCCTCGTTGGTGAAGTCGGTCTGCCGCACCCAGCGCTCGGGCTTCACGCCACGGACGACGAACGCCTCCGCGTCGTCGGGGTCGCGCTCGACGGTGAAGCCGGAGTCGTCGACGGCGCGCGGGGTGAGCGTCACCCGCACCGGGGCCGGCGCGGGCAGCGCGGCCCGGTGCTCCTCCACGGCCGCGGCGAGCGCGTACCCGAAGGCGGGCAGCCCCTCGCCGGTGACGGCGCTGATCGGGAAGACCTGCAGCCCGCGCGCCTCCAGGGCGCCGCGGACCATGTCGACCAGCTCCCGGCCGTCGGGGACGTCGATCTTGTTCAGCACGGCGATGCGGAGCCGGCCCACGAGGTCGAGCTCGTCGCCGCCGTACTCCGCGAGCTCGTGCTCCAGCGCGTCGATGTCGGTCTCGGGGTCGCGGCCGGGCTCCATGGTGGCCATGTCGATGACGTGCACCAGGACGGCGCAGCGCTCGACGTGCCGCAGGAACTGCAGGCCCAGGCCCTTGCCGGCCGAGGCCCCGGGGATCAGCCCCGGCACGTCGGCCATCGTGTAGACGGTGTCGCCGGAGCGGACGACGCCCAGGTTGGGCACCAGCGTGGTGAACGGGTAGTCGGCGATCTTCGGCCGGGCGGCCGACATCGCGGCGACCAGCGAGGACTTGCCGGCCGACGGGTACCCGACCAGGCCGACGTCGGCGATGCTCTTGAGCTCCAGCACCGCGTCGAACGTCTCGCCCGGCTCGCCCAGCAGCGCGAAGCCGGGCGCCTTGCGGCGGTTGTTGGCGAGCGCGGCGTTGCCCAGCCCGCCCTTGCCGCCGTGGGCCAGGACGACGCGGGTGCCGGCGCCGACCAGGTCGGCGATCTGGCGGCCGTCGGGCGTGCTCACGACCGTGCCCTCGGGGACGCGGAGCACCCGGTCCTCGCCGCGCGCGCCGTGCCGGTTGCTGCCGGCGCCGGGGCGGCCGTTGGCCGCCTTCTGGTGCGGGCGGTGGTGGAAGTCCAGCAGCGTGTGCACGCTGGGGTCCACCTCGAGGACGACGTCGCCGCCGTCCCCGCCGTTGCCCCCGTCGGGGCCGCCGAGCGGCTTGTACTTCTCGCGGTGCACGGAGGACACGCCGTGCCCGCCGTTGCCGGCGGCGACGTGGATGGTCACGCGGTCGACGAAAGCGGCCATAGTCGTGGGGCGGGTGTCCGCCGCCTCCTAGCTAGCTGACAAGCGCCACGAGCGCACGGGCCGATCGGCCCGTGCGCTCGTAGGCGAGACGAATGTGGTGGAACGGCCCCGTCCCGAGGCTCGTCCCGAGCGTGCGAGGGATGGGAGGACGGGGTCCTTTAGTCGACCGCGGTGATGGAGACGGTCTTGCGTCCCCGCCGCGTGCCGAAGGTGACCGAGCCCGGTGCGAGCGCGAACAGCGTGTCGTCGCCGCCGCGCCCGACACCGAGGCCGGGGTGGAAGTGGGTGCCGCGCTGGCGGACGATGATCTCGCCGGCCTTCACGACCTGGCCGCCGAAGCGCTTCACGCCGAGGCGCTGGGCGTTCGAGTCGCGGCCGTTCCGGGAGGACGAGGCGCCCTTCTTGTGTGCCATGTCGGCGTCAGCCCTTCGTGATGTCGCGGACCACGACGTCGGTGAGGCGCTGACGGTGCCCCTGACGCTTGTGGTAGCCGGTCTTGTTCTTGAACTTGTGGATGTGGATCTTGGGACCCTTGCCGTGGGCGAGGATCTCACCCGTCACGGTCACCTTCGCCAGGGCCGCCGCATCGCTGGTGACGGTGTCACCGTCGACCAGGAGGATGGCCGGCAGGGTGACGGAGTCGCCAGCCTCACCGGCGAGACGGTTGATCGTGAACGTGTCGCCCACGGCCACCTTGTGCTGGCTGCCGCCAGCCTTCACCACTGCGTACACCACTGACTCCTGTTCGCGTTACTCACGTCGAGCTCTGTGTCCGGCGCGCACGACCGGGGGGCGCCGGGTGCTTGGACGGGCTGCGCACGCCGTCCCGGCGGCGCCCGGAGGCGCCTGCGCGGTGGCGCAGCAACCCGACCAGCGTACCCGAGCCGTGCCGGCCGGTCGAACGTGGTCCCCTGTGACCGTGACCCCGTCCCGGGCGCCGCGTGCGGAACCCGGGACGGGGGCCTCGGTGCTAGGAGACCGGGGGGCCGGCCGGCCGGCTGGCCGCCCGGCGGCGCCGCGGCCGCGTCGCCGCGGCAGGGGCCTCGCCGTTCGCGGGTGCCGGTGCCACCGGGATCTCCTCGGCCGGCGCCGCCTCGGCACCGGCGTCGGCGGCGTGCGCCACCGTGCCGGGGACGGCGTCGGCGGTCGTCGTCGCCGGGGTGATCGGCATCGCGTCCTGCTCGGGGGCCTCCACGGCGGCGACCTCACCGGCCGGCAGCACGTCATCGGCGTCTGTCTCCGCCGCTGCGGGCGTGGTGCCGGGCAGCGGCGGGACCGTCGTCACCGGGGCCTCGACCGGCTGCGGCTCGGGCGCCACCGGGGCGACGTCCTCGACCGTCTCCGCCGAGCCGCCGGCCACGGGCTCACCTACGGGCGCGCCGTCCTCGGCGCGGGTGCCGGCGAGCACGGCGGCGTCCTCGGCCGCGCGCTCCTCCCCCGACTGCCCGCGGTTGCGCCGGCCACGGCTGCGGCGACCGCCGCTGCGGCCACCCTCGGGCGCCTCGCCGTCGCCGGCGGGGGTCTCCGCGGGGACCGGCTGCGCGTTCTCCTCGGCCGGCTCGACGGCGGGAGCCTCCTGGGCGGAGGTCTCCTTGCTCTCCTTGCCGCGGCCGCGCCCGTTCCCGGAGTCCTTGACACCCGAATCCTTGGCGGCCTCCTTGCCCGAGGAGGTGTTGCCGCCCGAGCCACCGCCCCGGCGCTTCTCGTCCACCGGGTCGGTGTGCACGACGATGCCGCGGCCGCGGCAGTGGTCGCACGCCTCGGAGAAGACCTCGAGCAGGCCCTGGCCCACCCGCTTGCGGGTCATCTGCACGAGGCCCAGCGAGGTCACCTCGGCGACCTGGTGCTTGGTGCGGTCGCGGCCCAGGCACTCGGTGAGCCGCCGCAGCACGAGGTCGCGGTTGCTCTCGAGCACCATGTCGATGAAGTCGATGACGATGATGCCGCCGATGTCGCGGAGCCGGAGCTGGCGGACGATCTCCTCGGCCGCCTCCATGTTGTTGCGGGTGACGGTCTGCTCGAGGTTCCCACCGGAGCCGGTGAACTTCCCCGTGTTGACGTCGACGACAGTCATCGCCTCGGTGCGGTCGATCACCAGCGAGCCGCCCGAGGGCAGCCACACCTTGCGGTCCAGCGCCTTGGTCAGCTGCTCGTCGATCCGCAGGTCGTGGAAGACGTCGCCCTGGCCGGTGTAGCGGGTCAGCCGCTCGGTCAGCTCGGGGCTGACGTGGGCGACGTAGGCCTCGACGGTGTCCCAGGCGTCGTCGCCCTGGACCACGAGCTCCTTGAAGTCCTCGTTGAAGACGTCGCGGATGACCCGGATCGCGAGGTCGGGCTCGCCGTAGAGCAGCGTCGGCGCGTTCGACGTCGACTCCGACTTCTGCTTGATGACCTCCCACTGGGCCTTGAGCCGGTTGACGTCGCGGGTGAGCTCCTCCTCCGAGGCGCCTTCCGCGGCGGTCCGGATGATGACGCCGGCGTCCTCGGGCACGATCTTCTTGAGGATGTCCTTGAGCCGCTGCCGCTCGGTGTCGGGCAGCTTGCGGCTGATGCCGGTCATCGAGCCGCCGGGCACGTAGACGAGGAAGCGGCCGGGCAGGTTGATCTGCTGGGTCAGCCGGGCGCCCTTGTGGCCGATCGGGTCCTTGGTGACCTGCACGAGGATCTTGTCCCCGGACTTGAACGCCTGCTCGATCGAGCGCTGCTTGCCCGAGAGGCCGGCGGCGTCCCAGTTGACCTCACCGGCGTAGACGACGGCGTTGCGACCCTTGCCGATGTCGACGAACGCCGCCTCCATGCTGGGCAGCACGTTCTGCACCCGGCCCAGGTAGACGTTGCCCGCGAAGGAGGTCGCCGAGGCCTGGGTGACGTAGTGCTCGACGAGGACGTCGTCCTCGAGGACGGCGATCTGCGTCCGCTCGCCCCGCTGGCGGATGACCATCTTGCGGTCGACGGCCTCCCGGCGGGCGAGGAACTCGCTCTCGGTGAGGATCGGCGTGCGCCGGCGCCCGGTGTCGCGGCCGTCCCGCCGGCGCTGGCGCTTGGCCTCCAGCCGCGTGGAGCCGGCGATGCCGCGGACGTCGTCGTCGCTCGTCAGGCGGCCGTTGCGGCCGGCCCGCTCCGGGCGGTCGTCGTCGTCGGTGTCGTCGGATGACTCGTCCCCGCCGGTGCTCCCGCTGCGGCGGCGACGACGGCGGCGGCGGCGGGTGCCCGAGCCGGTCGACCCCTCGTCCTCGGTGTCCTCGTCCTCGTCGGTGTCGGCCGTCTCGCCGGAGGTGTCCTCGTCCTCGGTGTCCTCGACCCGCGGGCGCTCGTCGGGGGTGTCGTCATCGGAGTCCGAGGAGTCCTCGCCGCTGCGACCGCGGCCCCGGCCGCGACGGCCACGGCGGCGGCGACGGCTCGAGGAGCCGCCCTCGTCGCGGTCCTCGCCGGACTCGTCGCGGTCCTCGGCGTCCTCGGTCTGCTCGTCGTCGGTGTCGACCTCGGCCGGCTCGGACTGCTCCTCGGCGGGGCGGCGGCGGGAGCGGCTGCGGCGGGAGCGGGGCGCCTCCTCGGCGGCGTCCTCCTCGCCGGACCGCTCGGCCGCGGTGTCGTCGGCCGCGTCGGCGTCCGGTGACTCGACGGGGCGGCGGCTGCGCCGGCGCGGCGCCGGGGGTGCGTCGTCGGGCGGTGCGTCGTCGGGCGGTGCCATGAAGCTGACGAAGGCCGGGATCGCCGCGGCGGTGACCGGACGCACCGGCTCAACCGGCTCCGGGTCGGGGGCGGCCGCACCGGCCGGGCGGGTGGCCCGGCGGCGCGGGCGGGCGACGACCGCGGTGGGCTCCGGGGAGCTGAACTGCGCGCCGAAGCGGGGGCCGGCGGGCTCGGGCTCTGGGTCGGGCTCGGCCGCGTCCGCGATCTCCGCCGTCGCCTCGTCGTCCTCGTCGGTGGCGCCGGTCTCCGGGGCCCCCTCCTCGGAGGTGGCCGGCATCCCGGTGGCCTCCGCCTCGGCGGGCTCCAGTGTGCCCGGCGGGACGGCGGCGGCCGTGGTGTCGTCGGTCTCGGTGGTCGGGTGGTCGGTGTCAGCCACGAGGGCTCTCGCCTCCTGTGCTGCTCCCGGGCGCCGATCCGGAAGGACTGGCGGCCGCGCAGGAGCACGGGGTTGGGCGGGGCGGGCCGCCGCGCGGGGTACGGCGGACGGGCTCGCCCTGCGAAGTCTGTGGGCGGCTCCCGCGCGACGGTTGCCGCGGCAGGGAGCCGGTGTGCGGTGGTGCCCGTCTCCGGTGACGCCGGGGGCGGTGGTGCGGGTCCTGCGGTGGTCTGGGCGTCCCGGCCAGGCTGACCCGGGACTGGCGCGTCACGTCTGGCAGCCGTGCCGCTCGACAGCGCGCGGTCTCCGGGCGTCCGCCGGTCAGACCGTCGCGTGCTCCCCCTGGCAGCGGGTGCGCGCCGCACGGTCAGGACCGAGCGGATCGGCCACGGTCCCGGTGTCGTCGAGCCGGCCCTGCGCCTCACGCACGGCCCGGGGGGGCAACGGCGGGCGCAGGTCGGCGACGGCAGCCAGGGCGGCCAACACGTCATCGGGTCGTACAGCGGGCGTCACCTGCCGGACGACCATGTGCAGTATGGCACAACCTGCCTCCTCCGCCGCCGACGCGCTGGCGACGGCGGGGCGCGCGTCGACGTCCTTGAGGCCGTTCTTGGTCCGCTTGGCGACGGTGACGACGTCGGCCGCCAGGAACTTCTCGACCGCCGGGGCGAGCTCCTCCAGGCGCACGCCGGGCAGCTCGACCCGCCACACGGAGGTGTCGATCCGGTCGGCCAGCGAGCCGGTCCCCTGGACCGCCTCGACGCACTCCAGGACGGCGATGTCCTCCGGCAGCGCGGCGTCCAGCGCGGCCCGCACCGCCTCGGGGTCGCGGCGCTCGGCGAGCCCGATCTCCACGTACTCGGCCTCGCTGGCCGAGCCCGTGGGCGCGGCGCCGAGGTAGGAGATCTTGGGGTGCGGGCTGAACCCGGCGGAGAACGCCATCGGGACCCGCGCCCGGCGCAGCGCCCGCTCCAGCGCGCGGGCGAGGTCGCGGTGCGAGGCGAACCGGAGCCGGCCCCGCTTGGCGTAGCGGATGCGCAGCTTCTGCACGGTGGGCGGCGGCGGGGGCCCCTCGGGCTGGCGGGCCATCAGACGACGGTGAGCGGGAGCAGGGTGCGGCCGGTGGGCCCGATCTGGATCTCGGTGCCCATCGTCGGGCAGACGCCGCAGTCGTAGCAGGGGGTCCACCGGCAGTCGGCGACCTCCTCCTCGGAGAGGGCCTCCTGCCAGTCCTCCCAGAGCCACTCCTTGTCCAGCCCGGAGTCCAGGTGGTCCCAGGGCAGGATCTCGTGCTCGGTGCGCTCGCGGGTCGTGTACCAGTCGAGGTCGACGCCGAAGGCGGCCAGCTCCTCGGCCGCGGCCTGCGTCCACCGCTCGTAGGAGAAGTGCTCGCTCCAGCCGTCGAACTTCCCGCCCTCGCGCCACACCCGCTCGATGACGCGGCCCACCCGGCGGTCACCGCGGGACAGCAGCCCCTCGATCATCCCGGGCTTGCCGTCGTGGTAGCGCAGGCCGATGGAGCGCCCGATGCGGCGGTCGCTGTTGATCGCCTGCCGGAGGAGCTTGAGCCGGGAGTCGATGGTCTCCGCACTCGCCTGGGCGGCCCACTGGAAGGGGGTGTGCGGCTTGGGCACGAAGCCGCCGATCGACACGGTGCAGCGGATGTCCTTGCGCCCGCTGGCCTCGCGGCCGGCACGGATCACCTCGACCGCGAGCTCGGCGATCTCGAGCACGTCCTCGTCGGTCTCCGTGGGCAGGCCGCACATGAAGTAGAGCTTCACCTGCGTCCAGCCGTTGGCGTAGGCGGTGGTGACCGTGCGGACGAGGTCCTCCTTGGACACCGTCTTGTTGATCACCCGCCGGATGCGCTCGCTGCCACCCTCGGGTGCGAACGTCAGGCCCGAGCGCCGCCCGTTGCGCGAGAGCTCGTTGGCCAGCGTGACGTTGAAGGCGTCCACGCGGGTGCTCGGCAGGCTCAGGCCGGTGTTGGTGCCCTCGTAGCGGTCGGCGAGCTGCTTGGCCACCTGGCCGATCTCGGAGTGGTCGGCGCTGGACAGCGACAGCAGCCCGACCTCCTCGTAGCCGGTGGCGTTCAGGCCCTGCTCGACCATCGAGCCGATGCCGGTGATCGTCCGCTCGCGCACGGGGCGGGTGATCATCCCGGCCTGGCAGAACCGGCAGCCACGGGTGCAGCCGCGGAAGATCTCCACGCTCATCCGCTCGTGCACGCTCTCGGCCAGGGGCACCAGCGGCTGCTTGGGGTAGGGCCACTCGTCGAGGTCCATGACGGTGCGCTTGCCGACCTTGACGGGCACGTCGTCGCGGGTGCGGGCGACGGCGGCGATGGCGCCGTCCGGACCGTAGGAAAAGGCGTAGAAGCGCGGCACGTAGACGCCGTCGACCCGCGAGAGGCGGGCCAGCAGCTCCTCGCGGCCACCGGGGCGGCCCTGGGCCTTCCACGCCTTGACGACGTCGGTGATGTCGCCGACGGCCTGCTCGCCGTCGCCCAGGACCGCGCAGTCGACGAAGTCGGCGACGGGCTCGGGGTTGAAGGCGGCGTGCCCGCCGGCGACGACGACGGGGTGGGTCTCGTCGCGGTCCACCGCGTGCAGCGGGACCCCGGCGAGGTCGAGCGCCTCGAGCAGGTTGGTGTAGCCGAGCTCGGTGGCGAAGCTGACGCCCAGGAGGTCGAAGTCGCGCACCGAGCGGTGGCCGTCGACGGTGAACTGCGGGACGCCGTGCTCGCGCATGAGGGCGGCGAGGTCGGGCCAGACGGCGTAGGTGCGCTCGGCCAGGGCGTCGGGGCGCTCGTTGAGCACCTCGTACAGGATCATCAGGCCCTGGTTCGGCAGCCCCACCTCGTATGCGTCGGGGTACATGAGCGCCCAGTGCACGGCCGCGGACTCCCACGGCTTGGTCTGGGCGTTGAGCTCGCCGCCGACGTACTGGATCGGCTTCTGGATCTGGGCCAGCAGCGGCTCGAGGCGGGGGTAGAGGGTCTCACCAGTCATGACCCGTCCAGGGTAGCCGCCGCCGCCCGCCGCCCACCCCCGTCGACGATCAGGTCACCTGATCGTCGAGCGTCCTCCCGCACCGCAGACGCCGAGGGAGGACGCGCTGCGACGAGGAAGGACGGGTCGAGGCTCGAGCCGCCGTAGCATTATTGCTACATTTCGTCGTATGGGACGACAGCCGAAGTCCGAGGCGGACAAGGTGCACGACCGCATCGCGGTGCTCCGCGCCGACCGCGGCGTCAGCCGGAAGGAGCTCGCGGACGCCGTCGGCGTCCACCCGCAGACGATCGGCTACGTCGAGCGCGGCGAGTACAGCCCGTCGCTGGCCCTGGCCCTGCGCATCGCCCGCTTCTTCGACCTGCCCGTCGAGGCGGTCTTCTCCCTCGACCCGCTGCCCTCGCTCAGCGAGGAGCTCCTCAGGAGGACGCCATGAGCACGCACCCGCAGCAGACCTACCTCGCCCGGACCTTCGACGACAGCCGCTACGACTGGGCGCGCAGCCGCCCCACCCGGCGCCGCGCGGTGCTCGCCGAGGCAGCGCTGTTCGCCGCGCTCGTCACCGCGACGCTCGTCTGCGCCACGTCGACCGAGGGCTGGTCGACGTGGTTCTTCGTCGTCTGGACGGTGGGGATGCTCGCGTTCATCCCACTGCACTCCCTGCTCAACCTGGGCATCCGGGGAGTGTTCGACCGCAGCGCCCGGTCGCTCGACGAGCACCAGCAGTCGCTGCGCGACCGGTCCTTCACCGCGATGGCGTGGCCGGCGACGGGGCTGCACCTGGTCGCCTTCACGGGTGCGGTCGCGATCGTCGCGCTGAGCGGGCACGTCCCGCTGGCGCTGTGCTTCGGGTTCCTGCTGTGGCTCGCCGCCGGGCTGCTGTCCTACTGGCACCTGGCCTGGACCGCGCCCGAGGAGCCGGCCGACGCCGACGCCTGACCGCCGCCGGGTACGCCGCGATCAGCTTCCCTGATCGTGAAGCGTCCTCCCTCGCGGTGCACAGTGAGGGAGGACGCTCGATGATCAGGTTCCCTGATCCCAGCGGGGATTCAGCCCAGGTCGGGGAAGAACAGCTTCACCTCGCGCGCGGCCGACTCGGGCGAGTCGGAGCCGTGCACGATGTTGTTCTGCACCTCGAGGGCGAAGTCGCCGCGGATGGTGCCGGGGCCGGCCTTCACCGGATCGGTCGCGCCGGCCAGGGCGCGGAACGCCTCGATGGCTCGCGGCCCCTCGACGACCAGCGCCATGAGCGGACCGCCGGTGATGAACTCCACCAGGTCGGCGAAGAACGGCCGCTCCCGGTGCTCGGCGTAGTGGGTCTCGGCGGTCTCGCGGTCCAGCGTGCGCAGCTCGGCGGCGACCAGGCGCAGGCCCTTGCGCTCGAGCCGCGTGATCACCTCGCCGACCAGGCCGCGGGAGACGCCGTCGGGCTTGACGAGGACGAGAGTGCGTTCGGTCACGGGGCGGCAGCCTACGGGGTGGCCGGAGCGTCGCCGCCGCCGTCGGTGCGGTCGGGCGTCTGGACGTCGCCGAAGGCGGTGCCGATCAGCTCCTTGCGCACCTGCAGCAGGTAGGCCCAGATCAGCAGGAACGCCCCCGCCACGAACCACATGACGCCGTTGATCAACCCGGTCGCCAGCAGGGGCACCTGCAGCGCCGTCCCGATCGCCAGCCCGCGGGGACGGCGCTGGATCCCGCTGGCCAGGATGAGGACGACGGCCAGGACGAGCAGGGCCGCGAGCAGGCCGCCGCCGAGGCCCTCGTCGGTCTGGGCGATGCCGCGCGGCACGAAGAGCACGGCGATGCCCTCGAGCACCAGCACCGCGGCGGCGGCGCCGCGCAGCGCCTTGGCCGCGCGGACCGGGTCGGGGGCGGTCACCGCGAGCCCCGCGCCATCAGGGTCCGCGCCTCTCCGGCGGTGATCACGCTGCCGGTCACCAGGACGCCGGAGCCACCCAGGGCGTCGTCCGGCCCGGCCTCGGCGAGCTCCATCGCCTCGGTGAGCGCCTCGGTCAGCCGCGGGGAGACGCTCACCCGGTCGGCGCCGAAGACGTCGACGGCGAGCGCCCCGAGCTCGTCGGCCGGCATCGCCCGCGGCGAGCCGTTCTGGGTGACGACGAGCTCGGCGCAGATCTCCTCCAGCGCGGCGAGCATCCCGGCGACGTCCTTGCCCTGCACGCAGCCGACGACGCCGACGAGCCGGGTGAAGTCGAAGGACTCCCGGATCGCCTCGGCCGTCGCGCGCATGCCGGCCGGGTTGTGCGCCGCGTCGACCAGCACGGTGGGGCTGGTGCGCACCCGCTCCAGCCGGCCCGGCGACCGGACGGCGGCGAAGGCGGCGCGGACGGTCTCCTGCTCGATCGGCCCGGTCGCCGCGCCCGCGCCGAGGAACGCCTCGACCGCGGCCAGCGCCGTCACCGCGTTCTGCGCCTGGTGGGCGCCGAACAGCGGGAGGAAGACCTCCTCGTACTCCCCGCCCAGCCCCTGCAGCCGCACCTGCTGGCCGCCGACGGCGACGCGGCGCTCCAGCACGCCGAACTCGGTGCCCTCGCGGGCGACCACCGCCTCCACCTCGACGGCGCGGCGGACGAGGGCGTCCAGCGCCCCGGGCTGCTGGTGGGCGAGGACGGCGATCGCGTCGGCCTTGATGATCCCGGCCTTCTCCCCCGCGATCGTCGCGACGTCGGGGCCGAGGTACTCGGCGTGGTCCAGGTCGACCGGCGTGACGACGGCGACGCGGGCGTCGGCCACGCTGGTCGCGTCCCAGGTGCCGCCCATGCCGACCTCGATGACGGCGACGTCGACCGGCGCGTCGGCGAAGAGCGCGTACGCCATGCCGACCATGACCTCGAAGAAGCTCATCGGCGTCTCGCCGGCGGCGTCGACCATCTGCACGTAGGGCGCGATGTCCTGGTAGGTCTCGACGAAGCGCTCGGCGCTCACCGGCTCGCCGTCGAGCACGATGCGCTCCCGGATCGACTCCAGGTGCGGGCTGGTGAACCGGCCCACCCGCAGGCCGAAGCCGCGCAGCAGCTCGTCGATCATCCGGGCCGTCGTCGTCTTGCCGTTGGTGCCCGCCACCTGGACGACAGGCATCGCGCGGTGCGGGGACCCGAGCAGGTCGACCAGCGCCGAGATGCGGGTGAGGGAGGGCTCCAGCCGGCTCTCCGGCCAGCGGGCCAGCAGCTCCTTCTCGACCCGGGCCATGTCACCGGTGCTGCTACTCACCCGGTCAAGGATGCCAGCCGCTCAGTACGCCGCGGCGCGCCGCCGGGGTGCGCCGCCGACCACGCCGCCGCCCGCGTGCATCCAGTCCCTCGGCGGCGCCGTCTCCACCACGCGCTTGCCCAGCGGGAAGAGCCCGACGGCGGCGAGCTTGAACGAGGCGATCCCGAAGGGGATGCCGATGACCGTGAGGCAGAACCCGATGCCCGCGACGACGTGCAGGACCGCGAGCCACCAGCCGGCGACGAGGAACCACAGCAGGTTGCCCACAGCCGACGCCACCCCCGCGCCCGGCGCGCGCACCGTCGTGCGCCCGAACGGCCAGACGACGAAGCCGGCCAGCCGGAACGCGGCGATGCCGAACGGGATGGTGACGACCAGCAGGCAGGCGATGACCCCGGCCAGGAGGTAGGCGAGCGCGAGGATCCAGCCCTGGAGGAGCAGCCAGACGAGGTTCAGCAGGAGGCGAAGCGTGTCCACGTCATGTCCACGGACGACACCGGCGCAGCGTTCCCCGGCGGGGCGGAGCCTCGTTGCCCGCCCTTCCTAGGATGTGCGCATGGTTCCCGACATCGCGACCCCGGACACGACTGCCCCGGCTGCGACCGTCGGCGTACCCGACAAGCCGACCGTCGACGGCCTCGAGGACAAGTGGATCGCCCGCTGGGCGGCCGAGGACACCTACGGCTTCGACCGCGAGGCCGCGCTCGCCGCGCCGCGCGAGCGGATCTGGTCGATCGACACGCCCCCGCCGACCGCCAGCGGCTCGCTGCACGTGGGCCACGTCTTCAGCTACACCCACACCGACATCGTCGCCCGCTACCAGCGGATGCGCGGCAAGCACGTCTACTACCCGATGGGCTGGGACGACAACGGCCTGCCCACCGAGCGGCGGGTGCAGAACTACTACGGCGTGCGCTGCGACCCGGGGCTGCCCTACGACCCGTCGTTCGAGCCGCCCGCGAAGCCCGGCAAGGACCAGGTGCCGATCTCGCGGCGCAACTTCGTCGAGCTGTGCATGCAGCTGACCGAGGACGACGAGGCCGAGTTCGAGAAGCTCTGGCGCCGCGTCGGCCTGTCGGTCGACTGGTCGAACGTCTACCGGACGATCTCCGAGTCCTCCCGCGCCACGGCCCAGCGGATGTTCCTGCGCAACCTCGCCCGCGGTGAGGCCTACGCGCAGGAGGCGCCGACCCTCTGGGACGTCACCTTCCGCACCGCCGTCGCGCAGGCCGAGCTGGAGGACCGCGAGCGCCCCGGCGCCTACCACCGGATCGCGTTCCACTCCCCCGCCGGCCCCGTCTTCATCGAGACCACCCGGCCCGAGCTGATCCCGGCCTGCGTCGCCCTGGTCGCCCACCCCGACGACGAGCGCTACCAGCCGCTGTTCGGGACGACGGTGCGGACGCCGCTGTTCGACGTCGAGGTGCCCGTGGTGGCGCACCGCCTGGCCGAGCCGGACAAGGGCTCGGGCATCGCGATGATCTGCACCTTCGGCGACCTCAACGACGTCACCTGGTGGCGCGAGCTGCAGCTGCCCACGCGCGCGATCGTGGGCTGGGACGGCCGGATCCTGGCCGACCCGCCGGCCGACGTCCCCGCGGAGCCGTACGCCGAGCTGGCCGGCAAGACGGTGTTCAGCGCCCAGCAGCGGATCGTCGAGATGCTGCGCGAGTCCGGCGACCTCGACGGCGAGCCCAAGCCGATCACCCACCCGGTCAAGTTCTTCGAGAAGGGCGAGCGCCCGCTCGAGATCGTCACGACCCGCCAGTGGTACATCCGCAACGGCGGCCGCGACGCCGACCTGCGCGACGCCCTGGTCGCCCGCGGGCGGGAGATCCAGTGGGTGCCCGAGCACATGCGGCACCGCTACGACAACTGGGTCGAGGGCCTCAACGGCGACTGGCTGATCAGCCGCCAGCGGTTCTTCGGGGTCCCCTTCCCGGTCTGGTACCGCCTCGACGAGGCCGGCGAGCCCGACTTCGAGAGCCCGATCCTGGCCGCCGCGGAGTCGCTGCCGGTCGACCCGTCCTCCGACGTCCCGCCGGGCTTCGACGAGTCGCAGCGCGGCAAGCCGGGCGGGTTCATGGCCGACCCCGACGTCATGGACACCTGGGCGACGTCGTCGCTGTCGCCGCAGGTCGCCTCCGGCTGGGACACCGACCCCGAGCTGTTCGCCGCGGTCTTCCCGATGGACCAGCGGCCGCAGGCGCACGACATCATCCGCACCTGGCTGTTCTCGACGGTCGTCCGCGCGCACTTCGAGCACGGCACCGTGCCCTGGACGCACGCCACCATCTCCGGCTTCGTCGTCGACCCCGACCGCAAGAAGATGTCGAAGTCCAAGGGCAACGCGACGACGCCGATCGACGTGCTCGAGCGGTACGGCACCGACGC
Source organism: Blastococcus sp. SYSU DS0510 (assembly GCF_054050835.1). Taxonomy (NCBI): domain Bacteria; kingdom Bacillati; phylum Actinomycetota; class Actinomycetes; order Geodermatophilales; family Geodermatophilaceae; genus Blastococcus; species Blastococcus sp. SYSU DS0510. The sequence continues at coordinate 59,716 of NZ_JBJHAC010000016.1, forward strand.
CGTCCGCTGGCGGGCCGCCGGTGCGCGTCCGGGTGCGGACTCGCCGTTCGACGAGGCGCAGATGAAGGTCGGCCGGCGGCTGGCCATGAAGATCCTCAACGTCGGCAAGTTCGTGCTCGGGCTGGGGGCCTCGGCCTCACTGACCGCCGAGCAGGTGACCCAGCCGATCGACCGGGCGCTGCTGACCGGGCTGGCCGCCGTCGTCGAGGAGGCCACGGCCGCACTGGAGTCCTACAACTACACGCGGGCGCTCGAGGTCGCCGAGGCGTTCTTCTGGTCGTTCTGCGACGACTACGTGGAGCTGGTGAAGTCCCGCGCGTACGGCTCCGGTGATGCCGCCACCTCCGCCCAGGCGGCGCTGGCGATCGCGCTGGACGTGCAGCTGCGGCTGTTCGCGCCGGTGCTGCCGTTCGTTACCGAGGAGGTCTGGTCCTGGTGGCAGACCGGCTCGGTGCACCGCGCCCCGTGGCCGGCCGCCGCGGAGCTGCCGGCCGACGGCGACCCGGCGGTCGTCGCGGTGACGGCGGCGGCGCTGGCCGGGGTGCGCAAGGCGAAGTCCGACGCCAAGCAGTCGATGCGTGCGGAGGTGGAGACGGCGACCGTCACGGCGGCGCCCGACCAGCTGCCCCTGGTCGAGGCCGGGCAGTCGGACCTCGTGGACGCCGGCCGGATCCGCACGCTCGTCGTGCGGCCGGGTGAGGGCGAGCTGACGGTCGACGTCGTCCTGGCCGAGGTCCTCGAGAGCTGACCTCGGGCTGACGGCCCGCGTCGTCGGCCGTCAGCCGGCGTCGGCCCACGCCGGGGCGGGGCCCATGCCGAGCCGCCAGCGCGCCGCCTCCTCCGACGGGCTGAACGGGCCGAGCGCCAGGCGCAGCGCCCGCAGCTGGGCGCGGGTGACGGCGAGCTGCGCCGCGCCGCCACGGCCCCGCCCGGGGACCCCGGCGCACCCGGCGATCGACGGGGACACCACGTACGCCGCCGCACCCGACAGCCCGCGGTAGACGACCCGTTCCGGGGCGCTCAGGCCGGGCGGGGCGGCGAGGAACGCGCGCAGGTGCCCGGGGACGGGCCGCAGCTCGGGGCCGTGCGCGGCGAGGGCCTCGGCCAGCTCGGCCCTCGTGAGCGGCAGGTCGGTGGCGCCCAGCTCCGCCGCGGCGCGGGCCCACTCCCCCACGTAGGTGTCGGGCCAGCCGCGGCCGAAGCGCCGGGTCAGGTCGCTGCCGACCGCCTGCTGGGCGGCGAGGAAGGCGTCGGTGAAGGCCAGGTGCACCCAGCGCAGCAACGCGGGGTCGGACGCCGAGTAGGCGGTGCCTCCGACCCGGCCGCGGACCCGCTCGTGCATGCCCCGGACCCGCGCCGCCTCGCGCTCGGCCAGCTCGACCGAGCCGAACGTGCTGACCACCAGCCAGCGGGCGGTCCCGGCCAGCCGCTTCCACGGGTCCTCGCGGTAGGCCGAGTGCCCCTGGACGCCGGCCAGCGCGAGCGGGTGCGCGCCCTGGCCCAGCAGCGCCGCGACGCCGCCGACCAGCGTGGAGAGGTCGCCGTGCACGCGCCAGACGACGCCGTCGGGCTCGAACCAGCCGGGGCCGGTGCCGACGAGGGCGATGTCGCGGACCCAGTCCGGCGCGCCGGTCGGGTCACCGGAGACGCGGGCCCGGAAGGCCTCCCGCGCCTGCTGCGGCAGGGAGGTCAGGGCGCGCACGCGTCCGAATGTGCCACGCGCCGCCGTGACGAGCCGCCGGGGCGTTCAGCGGGTGAGCTCGACCAGCTTGCGCACCGTGTTCCAGTTGCGGTTCGTGCCCGTGGCGCCGAGCAGCTGCGCCCAGGTCCGCTCGGTCCTGCGGTCGCTCCGCACGCCGTCGGGCAGCCAGACGTACACCTCCCGGCCCCTCGGCGCGTACTCCCACCCCTCGGCCGGCGGGAGCGCCGCGACGCGATCGAAGTCCAGCGGCTCGGCGTAGAAGGTGACCGAGTAGCGGGCGGGATTCGTGGCGACGTGGCCGAGCGGGTCGGCGGCCAGCACGTCGGCCAGCTCGTCCGCCGTCCGGACGACGACGGGCACGTCGAGGGCGAAGTGCTCGGCGATGGCCGCGGTGAGGTCGGCGGCGAGGTCGGCCTCCGGCAGCGGGCTGTCGAGCAGGACGTTGCCGCTCGCGAGGTGGGTGCGCACGGCGCCGTACCCGCGGTCGTCCAGCACCTCGCGCAGCCGCGGCATGGAGACCCGGCGGGTGGCGCCCAGGTTGACCGCCCGCAGCAGGGCCACGTACCGCGTCACCCCGTGGACGCTAGCGCCGGCTCGGCCGATCTCTGCACGTCGCTGTCGTCACGACCCGCGCGACCGCGCTCGGCACTCGCTCAGAGGTTGTCCCTCAGCGCGACATCCGGCCCACCGGAATGTCCGCCGCGGGGAGAACGCCGCGATGGGTTGTCCACAGCCTGAAGCGTTCTGGCGGGACGGAGGCCTGCCGCCCCTCACTCTGTGGCCGTGCACGACGTCCTGGAGCTGCTCGGACCCGCCCGTGCGTCGTCGACGGCGACCCTGTCGCAGTTCGTGGCACCACGCACCGTCGGGCGCTGGCTGGCCGCCGGCCGCCTCGTCCTGCTGCACCCCGGTTGGGTCACCGTCCCTGAGCTCGCCGACGACTGGACGGTGCGTGCTTACGCGGCCGCGTCCTACTGCGGCGGGCCGCTCAGCCACTGGAGCGCGCTGGCCGCCCACGGCCTCGGGGAGGAGTACACCCGGCTGGACGTCACGGTGCCGCCGGGATCGCGGGTGCGGTCGTCACGGTCTCTCAGCGTGCACCGGAGCCGGATGCCGTTCGGGCTGGCCACCGCGCGGGGGCTGGTGGCGACGCCTGTGAGCCGGGCGCTGGTGGACACGTGGGGCGACGCGCACCGCGCGACAGCTATGCGGGCCTCTCCCGGCCTGGCCCGAGCGGCGGTGCTGCGCGCGGTGCAGCGGCGGAGCGTGCAGCCGGACCAGGTAGCGGCCGAGCTGGACCGCCGTCCCAACCTGCCTGGGCGGGCCGCGCTGGACGAACTGCTGCGACTGATAGCCGGCGGGAGCCGCAGCGAGCTGGAGATCTTCGGCCTCCAGCAGATCCTGACCATCCCCGGGCTGCCGGAGTGCCGGCGTCAGCACCGGGTGTTCCTACCCGACGGGCCCGTCCTCCTCGATGCGGCGTGGCCCGACGTGCTGCTGGCGGTCGAACTGGACGGCGCTGCCTTCCACGGCTCGGAGGAGGCACGAGAACGGGATCTTCGCCGGGACGCCGCCCTCGCCGTCCTCGGCTGGCAGACGCTGCGCTTCAGCTACCGACGGGCGACCTCGGACCCGGCAGGCTGCCGCGCCCAGATCGCAGGGATCTACCGCCGTCGCCTGGGCAATGTCCCCCGGGCGGACATCCGATGAGCGAGGATGTCGCGTGCAGGGTCATCGCTCCGCCTGCACCGTGGGAGCGTCCGCCGAGAACGCGGCGAGCCCGCCCCCGAGGTCGGGGACGGGCTCGCCGTGGCCAGCTGCGCGTCGGGTCAGGCCGACTTCTCGCGGGGGGCGCGGGTGGGCTTGCGCGGCACGATCGTCGGGTTGACGTGCTCCAGCACGACCTCCTTGGTGATCACCACGGAGGCGACGTCCTCGCGGCTGGGGATGTCGTACATGACCGACTGGAGCACCTCCTCCATGATCGCCCGGAGCCCGCGGGCACCGGTGCCGCGGAGGATCGCCTGGTCGGCGACGGCCTCGAGCGCGTCCTCGGTGAACTCCAGCTCCACGCCGTCGAGCTCGAACAGCTTCCGGTACTGGCGCACCAGGGCGTTCTTCGGCTGGGTCAGGATGTTGATCAGCGCCTGGCGGTCCAGCTTGCGGACGCTGGTGATGACCGGGAGCCGGCCGATGAACTCGGGGATCATGCCGAACTTCAGCAGGTCCTCGGGCATGACCTCGGCGAAGGCGTTGGCGTCCTCGATCTCCTGCTTGCCGCGGATCTCGCCGGCGAAGCCGATGCCCTGCTTGCCCGCGCGGGCCTCGATGACCTGCTCCAGGCCGGCGAACGCCCCGCCCACGATGAACAGCACGTTCGTCGTGTCGATCTGGATGAACTCCTGGTGCGGGTGCTTGCGGCCACCCTGCGGCGGCACCGACGCCGTCGTCCCCTCGAGGATCTTCAGCAGCGCCTGCTGCACGCCCTCGCCGGAGACGTCGCGGGTGATCGACGGGTTCTCGCTCTTGCGGGCGATCTTGTCGACCTCGTCGATGTAGATGATGCCGGTCTCGGCGCGCTTGACGTCGTAGTCGGCGGCCTGGATCAGCTTCAGCAGGATGTTCTCGACGTCCTCACCGACGTAGCCGGCCTCGGTGAGTGCGGTGGCGTCGGCGATGGCGAACGGCACGTTGAGCATCCGCGCCAGGGTCTGCGCGAGGTGGGTCTTCCCGCAGCCGGTGGGGCCGATCAGCAGGATGTTGGACTTCGCCAGCTCGACGGCGTCTTCGCGGGAGGCGCGGTCACCGCCGGCCTGGATCCGCTTGTAGTGGTTGTAGACCGCGACCGAGAGCGTCTTCTTGGCCTTGTCCTGGCCGATGACGTACTGGTCGAGGAAGTCGTGGATCTCCTTGGGCTTGGGCAGCTCGTCGAACTTGAGGTCCGAGGACTCGGAGAGCTCTTCCTCGATGATCTCGTTGCAGAGGTCGATGCACTCGTCGCAGATGTAGACCCCGGGGCCAGCGATGAGCTTCTTGACCTGCTTCTGGCTCTTCCCGCAGAACGAGCACTTGAGCAGGTCACCGCTCTCACCGATTCGTGCCACCTGCTGACCTCCACCTCGACAGTCGCCGGTCCTGGTGCCAGGTACCCGCGGGTTGGACCCTGCTTGGTTGTCTTGCGCCCCTGCTCGGCTTCGCTGACAGGCTGCCCCGCGAAGCTCTCCTCCCGGCGATGCAGGCCGGGGATCGGGCGTTCGCCGAACGTACCCGCCGCCTCCGATGCGGTCGGGCAATGACGCACCCGGATCGCCGGAGGCCGTTCCACTTCTGTCCCGTCGTGCCCTCGGACCCCCGACGGTACGGGCCGAACACGCGTACCGCGCGTCCCCGGCCCGTACCGGATCACGGAGTCGGCAGGGCGTTGAGCTTGCGGCTCTGGATCACCTGGTCGACGATCCCGTAGTCCTTGGCCTCGGCGGCCGTGAGGATCTTGTCGCGGTCGATGTCCTTGCGGACCTGCTCCTGGCTGCGGCCGGTGTGCCGGGCCAGGATCTCCTCCATCTGCACCCGCACCCGCTCGATCTCGGCGGCGTGGATCTCCAGGTCGGAGACCTGACCGCCGGACTCGCCGGAGGGCTGGTGGATCAGCACGCGGGAGTACGGCAGCGCCAGGCGCTTGCCCGGCGTGCCGGCCGCGAGCAGGACGGCGGCGGCCGAGGCGGCCTGGCCCATGCAGACGGTCTGGATGTCGGGCCGGACGAACATCATCGTGTCGTAGATGGCCATCAGCGAGGTGAACGAGCCACCGGGCGAGTTGATGTAGATCGTGATGTCGCGGTCGGGGTCGGCGGACTCCAGCGTGATCAGCTGGGCCATCACATCGTTCGCCGACGCGTCGTCGACCTGGACCCCGAGGAAGATGATGCGTTCCTCGAAGAGCTTGTTGTACGGGTTCGACTCCTTCATGCCGTAGCTCGTGCGCTCCACGAAGGAGGGCAGGATGTACCGGCTGGAGGGCATCTGGAAGCTCATCTGTGTCTGTCCTCGGGAGCTCAGTTGTCGGAGACCGGGTTGGCGCTGTCGGTCATGGTCGCGCGGCTGACGACGTGGTCGACGAAGCCGTACTCCAGGGCCTCCTGCGCGGTGAACCAGCGGTCGCGGTCGGAGTCCTCGAGGATCCGCTCGACGGTCTGCCCGGTGAGCTGGGCCTGCAACTCCGACAGCTCCTGCTTGGTCCGCCGGAAGAGGTCGGCCTGGATGGCGATGTCGGAAGCCGTGCCGCCGACGCCGGCCGAGGGCTGGTGCATGAGGATCCGCGCGTGCGGCAGGGCGTAGCGCTTGCCCTTGGTGCCGGCGGTCAGCAGGAACTGGCCCATCGAGGCGGCCAGGCCCATGCCGTAGGTGGCGACGTCGCAGTCGATGAACTGCATCGTGTCGTAGATGGCCATGCCGGCGGTGACCGAGCCACCGGGCGAGTTGATGTAGAGGTGGATGTCCTGCTTCGGGTCCTCGGCCGAGAGCAGCAGCATCTGGGCGACGAGCTGGTTGGCGATGACGTCGTCGACCTGGGTGCCCAGGAAGATGATCCGCTCACGCAGCAGGCGCTCGTAGACCGAGTCGCCGAGGTTCATCCCCCCGCCGTTGGCGCGCAGCAGCGGCGCACTGGCCAGGTTCGGGTCGGTGGTGCTCACGGGTGCGGTGACCTCCGTAGGACGCGTGTCGTGGCAGTCGGTCTCGTGTGGTGCGGGGCCCGGAACGGCCCTCCGGGAGGGGCTACCCCCCGGTGATCGCCTGAGTCCTGTCGACCCTAACGCGGACCTGCGACGGGACACTCCCCGTCCGGCCGGTGTTCGCCGTCGGCGCAGCGAGCGCCCCGGAACGGCGACGACGCCGCCCCGCCCGGGTGGGCAGGACGGCGTCGCCGATGCTGTTCAAGCCCCGCCCAGGGCCCCGCGGCGAGCTCGCGAGTCGCGGGGAGGACGTGGGCTTCTCTCAGGCCTTGTTGACGTCCTCGGTGTCCTCGGTCGCCCCTTCGGCGGCCTCGGTGGCGACGGACTGGACGGCGATGTCGTCGCGCTCGGCCACGGCCTCCTCGGACTCCTCGGCGGGGGTCTCCTCGGCGGCCGCCTGCACCGTCTTGGGCCGCAGGGCGTCGAGGTCGACGGTGCGACCGGAGGCGTCGGTGATCGTCGTCTGCTCGAGCAGCTGGGCGAGCGTCTTGGTGCGGCGGACGTCGGCGACGAACTCCGCGATGTTGCCGCTCTGCTGCAGCTGCTGGGCGAACTGCTCCGGGCTCATCCGGTTGCGCTGGGCCTGCGCCATGATCTGCGCCGAGAGGTCGTCGTTGCCGACGGTGACCTCACGGGCGTCCGCGATGGCGTCCAGGATGAACTGGGTCTTGACCGCCTGCTCGACGTTCGTGCGCTGGTCGGCCTCGTACTCCTCGCGGCTGTCGACGCCCGACATCTGCAGGAAGGCGTCCCAGTCCATGCCGGCCTGGGCGAGCTCCCGCTCGAAGGCCTGGTTGCGCCACTGCACCTCGCGCTCGACCAGCGTCTCGGGGATCGGCACCTCGATGGTCTCGATGAGGTGCTCGACCAGCTTGTCGCGCGCCTGGGCGCCCTGCTGGATCACCTTGGTGCGGGCCAGCCGGGTGCGGGCGTCCTCGCGCAGCTCCTCGAGGGTGTCGAACTCGCTCGCGGTCTGGGCGAAGTCGTCGTCCAGCTCCGGCAGCTCCTTCTCCTTCACCGAGCGGACGGTGACGGTGACGTCGGCCACCTTGCCGGCGTCGGGGCCCGAGAGCAGGGCGGTCTGGAAGGTCTTCGACTCGTCGGCGGAGAGCCCGCGGACGGCGTCGTCGAGGCCCTCCATGAGGCTGCCGGAGCCGACCTCGTAGGACATGCCGGTGGTCGAGCCGTCCTCGAGGACCTCGCCGTCGAGCGTGGCCTCGAGGTCGATGGAGACGAAGTCGCCGTCCTGCGCGGCGCGCTCGACGCCGGTGAGCATGGAGAACCGCTCGCGCATGACCGAGATCTGCTGGTCGATCTCCTCGTCGGTGACCTCGACGTCGTCGACGGTCACGGCCAGGGAGTCCAGCTCCGGCAGCTCGAGCTGCGGAGCGACGTCGACCTCGGCGGTGAAGGCGAGGGTGTCGTTGTCGTCGAGGCGGGTCACCTCGATGTCGGGCTGGCCCAGGACGCGGACCTGGTTCTCGCGGATGACCTCGGAGTAGATCTCCGGGACGGCGTGCTGGACGACCTGCTCCAGGACGACGGGGCGGCCGAGGCGCTGGTCGAGCACGCGGTTGGGCACCTTGCCGGGACGGAACCCGGGAACGCGGACCTGCTTGCCCAGCTCCTTGTAGACCTCACCGAAGGCGTGGTCCAGGTCCCCCCACGGCACCTCGATCGCCATCCGGACCCGCGTGGGGCCCAGTTCCTCGATGGTGCTCTTCACAGCGGCAGTGCTCCTCGGTGAGACAGTGGATTGCAGGCGCCCGCTCGATCTCGGTACGCCGGGTCGACCCCCGAGTCTAGAGACGTCGGGGCACGGTCGGGGTGGCGGTGTCCTGGATCAGGACATACCGGACACATGTCTCAAGACATGGCGGACTGAAGTCTCAGGTCATCCCGGACAGCCGGTCGATGAACGACCATGTCCAAAGCCCGGCTGGTCATCACCGCGATCGAGGTCGAGGGCCGCTCACCGGCTGAGGTCATCGCCGCCTACGGCGTCTCCCGCTCCTGGCTGTATGAGCTGCTCGAGCGCTACCGAGCCGAGGGCGACGCCGCCTTCGAGCCGCGCTCGCGGCGGCCACACACCTCACCCCGGGCCACCCCGGCGGCCACGGTGGAACGGGTCCTGGTGCTGCGCAAGCAACTGGCCGAGTCAGGGCTGGACGCCGGCGCGGACACCATCGGGTGGCACCTGACCCAGCACCACCAGACCACCCTGTCCCGGGCCACGATCCACCGGATCCTGAGCGCTCAGGGCGCAGTCACCCCTGATCCGGCGAAGCGGCCGAAGTCCTCCTACATCCGCTTCGCCGCCGAGCAGCCCAACGAGACCTGGCAGTCGGACTTCACCCACTACCGGCTGACCACCGGCGCCGACACGGAGATCATCACCTGGCTCGACGACCACTCCCGGCTGGCCCTGCACGTCTCCGCCCACGCCCGGATCACCGGCCCGATCGTGCTCGCCACCTTCACCAACGCCGCAGCCCAGCACGGCTACCCGGCCTCCACGCTCACCGACAACGGCATGGTCTACACCACCCGCTTCGCCGGCGGCCGCGGCGGACGCAACCACCTCGAGACCGAGCTGCGCCGGCTAGGCATCACGCAGAAGAACTCCCGCCCCAACCACCCCACCACCTGCGGAAAGGTCGAACGCTTCCAGCAGACGCTCAAGAAATGGCTGCGCGCCCAACCCGCCCAACCAGCCACGACCGCTGACCTGCAGGCACTGCTCGACGTCTTCGTCGCCGCCTACAACTCCCACCGCCCGCACCGCTCGCTACCGCAGCGGGCCACCCCCGCGACCGCCTACAGCACCCGCCCCAAAGCCGGCCCCTCGGCCGACCGCAACACCGACACCCACCACCGGGTCCGCACCGACAAGATCGACCAAACCGGCTGCGTCACCCTCCGCCTGGCCGGCCGCCTGCACCACATCGGCGTCGGCCGAACCCACGCCCGAACCCACGTCCTGCTCCTCGTCCAGGACCTGCACGTCCGCGTCATCGACGCCGCCACCGGCGAACTGCTCCGGGAGCTCACCATCGACCCCACCCGCGACTACCAGCCCACCGGCCGACCACCCGGACCCACCCGCAAATGACGGACGCCCGAACCCACGATCCGTGGGTTCGGGCGTCCGGGATGTCCTGAGACATCACACGGTCGGGGTGGCGGGATTTGAACCCACGGCCCCCCGCTCCCAAAGCGGGTGCGCTACCAAGCTGCGCCACACCCCGTGGCCGCCCGAGTCTAGGCGGACCGGCCGGAGGCCGGGTGGGCGCGGTCGGGCGGTCACCCGTCATCGACGACCAGGTCGGGGTCGACCAGCCGCAGGTCCACCCCGACGAGGTCCCACGGCGTGACGGCGGCCGTGCACGCGCCGGAGGTCACCAGCGGGTCCGCCGCGACGACGTCGCGCGCCTCGTCCAGGGAGGCGCAGCGGAGGACGTAGGCGGCGTCCCCCTCCCCGAGCGGGCCACCGAGCAGCACCAGCTGCCGGTCGACGAGCGAGTCGACGAACGCCTCGTGGTCGGGCAGCGGCGCCTCCCCGCCCGGTGCCGCGGTCAGCAGCACCAGGAAGTACGGGCCGCTCACGCCGACACCGGCGGACGGCGGTCCGCCCACGGTGCGGCCTCCTCGAGGGCCGCGGCCACGCGGACCAGCAGGTCTTCCCGGCCGACGGCGGCGACGAGTTGGACTCCCACGGGCAGCCCCTCCGCCGTCCGGTGCAGCGGCAGGCTGACCGCCGGCTGGCCGGTGACGTTGAACTGCGCGGTGTAGGGCATGAGGCTGTTGATCCGCCGCCCCTCCTCCCTGGGCCCGGCCGCGGTCATCCAGCCGAGCTCCGGCGGCGGCGCCGCGATGGTGGGCGTGACCAGCAGGTCGTAGCCCTGACCACCCAGCTCGGCCGGAGCCCACCACCCCGCCATGCGGCCGCTCCACGACCCGAGCCACGTGCGGGCGCCGACGTACTCCTCGGCCGACAGCTTCCGCCCCACGGCGCGGTAGAAGACGTTGCGCGGCTCCAGTTCCCCGTCCTCGATCGGCCGGCCCAGCGACCGCTCGAAGGCAGAGAGGGTCAGCGCCACGTCCGCCGCGATGGTGGTCGTGAACCGGCGCGGGAACTCGGGCTCGAACATCGCGGCCGGCGTCCCGGGCCCGACGTCGCAGCCGAGGTCGGCGAGCAGCCGCCCGGTGCGCTCCACCGCCTCCCGGCACGCGGGGTCGTCGAGGTACTGCTCCCCCGGCTCGGCGTCCAGCAGGCCGACGCGGAGCCGGCCCACCGGCGCCCCGACCTCCTCGGCGAGCGGACGAGCCAGCGGCGGGGCGGCGTACGGGTCGCCGGGCATCGGACCGGCGATGCAGTCGAGGACGGCGGCGGTGTCGCGGACGGTGCGGGTGACGACGCCGTCGATGGTCGCGCCGGCCCAGCTCTCGCCCACCTCGGGGCCCTGGCTGACCCGTGCCCGGGTGGGCTTGAGCCCGACGAGGCCGCACTCCGCCGCCGGGATCCGGATCGAGCCGCCGCCGTCGTTGGCGTGGGCCACCGGGACCAGGCCGGCGGCGACCGCGGCCGCCGATCCTCCGCTGGAGCCACCCGCCGACCGGTTGGTGTCGTACGGGTTGCGGGCCGGCGGGTGCGCGGCCGGTTCCGTGGTGATCGTGGTGCCGAACTCCGGCACGTTGGTGCGGCCGAGGACGACGAAGCCCGCCGCGCGGAACCGCTGCGCGAGGTGGCTGTCGACGGACCAGCGCATGTCGGCGTCCCGCAGGAAGGAGGTGCCGTAGTGCGTCGCCTCCCCGGCGACGTGGCAGCCGAGGTCCTTGAGCAGGATCGGGACGCCGCGGAACGGCCCGGCCGGCAGGTCGCCGGCGGCCTCGGCGCGGGCGGCCTCGAACCGCTCGCGGATCACCGCGTCCAGCCGCGGGTTCACGCGCTCGATCCGCTCGATCGCGGCGTCGACGAGCTCGGCGGGCGTGGCCTGGCCGGTGCGGACCAGCTCGGCCTGCGCGGTGGCGTCCTTCCAGGTGGTCTCGATCACATCGGGCACCGTAGCGGCGGGGGCCGCTAGCCTGCCGGGGAGCCGGCCGGGCCCGCGCACCCGCGGCCCCGACGTACCACCGGCCCGACAGGGAGGCCCCGCTGTGGCGACCGACGACGGCCTCGGCCCGGCCACTCCCCCTCCGCCGCCCCGGTTCGGCCTGCTGCCCGCGACCACGGCGCTGCTCCGCCTGCCGCTCGACCTGGCGGTCCTGGTCGGTTACACGGTGCGCGAGCTCCCGTTGCTGGTGCAGGACGTGCGCAGCACGGTCAACGACGTGGCCCGGCTGGTGCACCACGGTGAACGGGGAGGCGCGCTGCAGGAGCTCCTCGACTCGCTCGCCCGCGCAGCCCGGGCGGACAGCGCGGGGGCGCTCGCCCATGCGCTGCGCTCGGCCGGCGACCTGGCCGCCGTGCGGGCCCAGGTCGAGCGGCAACGCCTCCTGACCGTCGACCTCGACCCCGCGGAGGACCGCGGACCCGGCTGACCGCGCGCCCGGGACCGTCCGACGGCCGGCGGAGGACCCGTCCCTCGTACGGACGCTCGGCTCAGGGCGGCGCGGCGTCCACGGGCTCCCAGTCGACGACGCGGGCGCTCACGGCCTCCAGGAGCGGCCGGTCGTGGGAGACGGCGAGCAGCCCGATCCCGGCCGCCCGGCAGTGCCCGAGCAGGAGGTCCCAGACGCCCACCTGCGTGACGGCGTCCAGGCTGGCGGTGATCTCGTCGGCGACCAGGTAGCGCGGCCGGGCCAGCAGCGCCCGGGCCAGGTTGACCCGCTGCAGCTCGCCGCCGCTGATCTCGTGCGGGTGGCGGTCCAGCCAGCCGGGGGCGACCAGCCGCCGGTCCAGCGCGGCGATGTCGTCGCCGGAGGCGCCGGTGGCGGCGAGCACCTGGCGCACCGTCCAGCGGGGGTCCATCGCGCGCTCGGGGTGCTGGAGCACCAGCTGCACCGGGTGCGGCCCGCGCCCGGCCCTCGGCAGCTGCCCGTCCACGGTGACCCGGCCGCGGACCGGCTCGGCAAAGCCGGCGAGCACCCGGGCGAGGGTGCTCTTGCCCCCGCCGCTCGGCCCGCACAGCCCCACCACCTCACCGGCCCCGACGCGGAGGTCCACCCCGACCAGGACCCATGGCTGCCCGGTGCCGTAGCGGAACCAGACGTCGTCGGCGTGCAGCATCAGGCCTCCACCGCCGCGGGCGACCGGAAGCCGTTGACCGGCAGCGCCTGCCAGAGCGCGCGGGTGTACGGGTGCTGGAGCTGGGAGCCGTCACCGGTGAAGGCCTGCGGGTCGGCGACGTCGACGGTGCGCCCGTCGCGGCAGATGACCACCCGGTCGGCCACCTCCAGGGCGGCCAGCAGCTCGTGGGTGACCAGCACGACCGCGCCGCCGTCGTCGGCCATCGCGCGGAACTCAGCGAGGGTGGACCGGACGGTCGCGGCCGGCAGGCCGCTGGTCGGCTCGTCGGCCAGCAGGAGCCGGGGGCGGCCCATCGTGGCCATGGCGACCAGCACGCGCCGCGCCATGCCGCCGGAGAGCTCGTGCGGGTACCGGCGCAGCACCTCCGGCCCCAGGCCGCGCCGGGCCAGCGCCTCCTCGGCGGCCCGGCGCGCGTCCGGACGGCCGGCCAGCCGTGCCGAGCGCCGCACCTGCCGGCCGACCCGGCTCAGCGGGTCGAGGAAGCTCACCGACTGCGGCAGCAGCGCGATCTCCCGCCCGGCCAGCTCCCTGCGCCCGGCCGGGTCTACCTCCACGCCGTCGTAGGTCACCGTCCCGCGCTCCACCGCGTTCTGCGGCAGCAGGCCGAGGACGGCGTGCGCCAGCAGCGACTTGCCGGCGCCGCTGGCCCCCACCAGCGCGACGACCTCGCCCGGAGCCGCGGTCAGGTCCATGCCGGCCAGCGCGGTCACCGTGCGGCGACGCAGGCCACGCTCGTACTGGACGAAGTCCACCTCGAGGCCGCGCACCTCCAGCAACGTGCTCACAGGTGCGCGCTCCGCGGGTCCAGCAGCGCCCGGGTGTTCTCGCCGATCGTGTCGACGAGCTTGACCACGACCAGCAGGCACAGGCCCGGCAGCACCGCCAGCCACCAGGCGCCGGCGCTGAGGTAACGCATCGCCTCGGCCAGCAGCACGCCGATCGAGGGCTCGCCGGGGTCGACGCCGAGCCCGAGGAAGGAGAGCGCCGCCTCGTGCAGGATTGCGTGCGGGAAGAGCAGGACGGCGCCGACGAGGAAGTGGCCCGTGAGGTGCCCGGCCAGGTGGTGGCGGGCGATCCAGCCGCGGCCGCGCCCGAGCTGCCGGGAGACGGCGACGTAGTCCGACGAGACGATCTCCCGCGCCCGGCCGCGCAGCACCCGGGTGAGCGTCGGCCAGTGGGTGAGGGCGATGGCGAGGACGGCGGCCTCGGTGCCGCCACCGAACACGAACGCCAGCAGGATGAGCAGGACCAGGTGCGGCAGCGCGAGGAAGAGGTCGACCAGCCAGCTCACCGCCCGGTCGACGACGCCGCCGAACACCGCCGCGGCCGAGGCCAGCACCAGCGCGATGACGGCGGAGATCAGCGCCGCCGTCGTCCCGACCACGAGGCTGAGCCGCAACCCCGTCAGGACGCGCGCCAGCAGGTCGCGGCCCAGCGGATCGGTGCCGAACAGGTGCGCCGTCGAGGGGCCGAGGTTGCGGTCCGCCAGCGCCGTGGTGGAGGCGGCGTCGCCCGCGAGGCCGCCGGCGACGAAGACGCCGAGCACGACCAGCGACGAGACCGCGACCCAGGCGAGGGTCCGGCGGCGGCGGTCCCCCAGGAACCGGGGCCGGGCGGCGGGGTCGGCGACGACGGCGCTCATCGCACCCCCTGCCCGACGACGGCGGGCTCGGACGAAGCAGCCGGCCGGAGGTCCCCGACCTCCGGCGGCCCGTACGGCGCGGCCTTGGCACGCCGACCCCGCCGGGCGGCGGCGAGGTCCGTGGTGACCCGCGGGTCGAGCCGGGCGTGGACGAGGTCGCCGAGCTGGTTGCCGACGAAGACGAAGACGGTGGTGAACAGGACGATGCCCAGGAGCAGCGGCACGTCCTGGCCGAGTGCGGCAGCGGTGGTGGCGGCGCCGAGCCCGGGATAGGAGAAGACCTGCTCGGCGAGGACCGCGCCGCCGAAGAGCTCGCCGAGCGAGCTGAACTGCAGCAGCACGGCCGGGGCGGCGGCGTTGCGCAGCACCCGGTGGAGGACGACCCCGGGCACCGACTCCCCCTGCGCGCGGGAGAAGGCGACGTAGTCGCTGGCCAGCGCCTCGACCACGGCGTACCGGGTGTGCAGCACGACCGGGGCGACGCCCACGATCGACAGCGTCAGCGCCGGGAGGACCAGGTGGTGCAGCCGGTCGAGGAGGGTGACGTCCTCGGCGAGCGTGCCGACCGGGACCGCGCAGCACACCGGTGTCCAGCCCAGCTGCACGGAGAAGACGTAGAGCAGCAGCAGGCCCACCCAGAACGTGGGCGCGGAGGCCAGCGTGTAGGCCCACCAGCAGATCGCCCGGTCGGTGAACCGCCCCTGGCGGACGCCGGCGAGCACGCCGAGCGCGAAGCCGAACAGCCCGGAGAGCAGCCACGCGGTCGCCATCAGCGCCAGGCTGGCGAGGAAACGCTCGCCGATGACCTCCGCGACCGGCTGGTTGAAGGTGAGCGAGCGGCCCAGGTCGCCCTGCACGAGGTTGCCCAGCCAGGCTCCGAACCGCTCCAGGGGCGACTCGTCCAGCCCCCAGCGCTCGGCGATGAGCGCGCGCTGCTCGGGGCCGACGGCGGCGATGTCCCCGCCGACGTAGGCGTCCACGGGGTCGACCGGCGAGTTGACCACCAGCGCGAACGAGGCGGTGGCGACCGCGGCGAGCAGCAGGGCCAGCCGCACCAGCCGGCCGGCCACCCCGCGCACGGCCCGGCTCAGCAGCTCCACTGCCAGTCCGCGATCCCCGCGGTGATCGGCCAGCCGTGCCCGTGCGGCTCGATCCGCGGGGTGCCCAGGTCGAGGCACTCGTCGACGAAGTAGGTGTGGTCGAGGTTGACCAGCCATGCCCAGGCGGCGTCCCCGGTCGGCCCGGAACCGGCGCCCTCGCCGTCGTACTGGGCGGCCTTCCAGTGCGAGATCGCGGCGTCCTGGTCGGGCGCGGTCATCGCCGCCTCGAGGTCCGCGTCGACCTCGGGGTTGGCGTAGTAGCCCGGGTTCCAGTACTCGACGCCGGCCTGCGTCGACGAGTAGAGGTTGTACATCTCGGTCGGGTCGAGGCTGCCCCACCCGAAGAGGACGGCGTCGGCGTGCAGCCGCTGGTCGATGACGTCCCAGCTGGCGCCGTCGGCGGTGACGTCGATACCGACCGGGGCGAGCATGTCGACGACGGCGAGGGCGAGCGCCTGCCGCAGCGTGTCGCCGGCCGGGTAGAGCAGGGTGAACGCGGCCGGGACGCCGTCGCGCTCGCGGACGCCGTCGCCGTCGCCGTCCACCCAGCCGGCCTCCTCGAGCAGCTGCGCGGCGCGCGCCGGGTCGGCGTCGGTGATCGCCGCCGCGGGCTCATCCCAGGGCAGCCCGTCCACCGGTCCGGTCGCCGGCGAGCCGTAGCCCTCCAGCACGCCGTCGACGAGGGCCGCCCGGTCGACCGCGTAGTTGATGGCCTGGCGCACGGCCCGGTCGGAGGTGACGTCGTTGCCGATCGGCCGGCCGTCGTCGGTGGTCCGGCCCTCGTCGGGCGGAAACGGGAACATGATGCCGCGGTTGTCGACCGACTGGACGGCGATCAGCTCCATGCCGGGGACCTGGGTGGTGGCCAGCTGCGCGGGGACGGCGGCCATGTCGACCTGGCCCGCGGTCGCGGCGGCCAGCGAGGTGTCCTCGCCGGTGAACTGGAAGACGAGGCGCTCGAAGGCCGGCTGCTCCCCGTAGTAGTCGTCGTTGCGCTCGACGATGAGCTGCTGGCCCTCGTCCCACTGCACGAGGGTGTAGGGGCCCGAGCCGACCGGGTTGCGCGCGTAGTCCGGGCCGTGCGCGTGCTCGGGCACGATGCCCAGCGAGACCAGCCGGTTGACGAAGGTGCTCTGCGGCCGCTCCAGGCGGAGCTCGACGGTGTCCTCGTCCACGGCGACGGCCTCGGCCAGCGCGGTGACGTCGGTCAGGCCGCCGCTCTCGCTCGCGGTGGTGAAGGTGTAGGCGACGTCGTCGGCGGTGACGGGCTCGCCGTCGGTGAAGCGGGCGTCCGTGCGGAGGTCGACGGTCCACACCAGGCCGTCGCCGCTCACCGACCAGCCGGTGGCCAGGTCGGGGACGACGTCGAGGTCCGCGTCGCGGGTCAGCAGCGTGGAGTGGAACAGCGGCGAGCCGTACCGGCCCCAGCCGAGCGTGGGGTCGTAGCCGTCGTCGGGCTCCCCGCCGATCGCCAGCCGGAGTTCGGTGGGCGCATCCTGGCTGCCGGCCGCGCCCTGACCGCCGCCGGCAGCGCCGCCGCAGCCGGCGAGCAGCATCGCTGATGCGCCGACGGCCACCGCGTTCCGGACCGCTCCCCGCCGTGCGCGCACGCGACGTCCTCCCGCTCCGACGGCGAGCCGCGCCGGGTGCGCGTCCTGCCGCAGCCGAGGTTATTGCAAACTGCTCGCAAGAGGCCATCCAGGGTTGCGGACCGCAACGGATGGCTGAGCTGGGGCCGCTTGCCGACGGCGGAGCGAGGCGGCGTACCGGAAGCCGCCAGGCTCCATCAGGCCGGAGCAGCGGCGGCTCCGGAGCCGAGCGGACTGCCGACCTCTTCGGCTGGCGTGCATCGCGGGCCGCCGCGACGGCTCCGGGGATGGGCGCGCTACGCTTGTCACAGCTCGGAAGCCCGGTGGATCTCGATCCCCGCGGTTCCGATGTCGAGGGAGCAACTCCCCTCGCGCCACCACGCGGGTGGACTGTGTGAGAGAACGACGGCCGCCCAGGTGAGCGAGGCGTTCTCTCACACGCGCAGAACGCGAAGCGCCCCAAGCCGGAACGCGTAAGGCCTCTGAGCCGGTCGAGCGTCGAACGCGTAGCGCCACCACGGTCATGCGGCGGCTCCTGTCGGTGCGTTCGACTACAACTGAAGTCGTCGTCGAGCACGTGCACGGGGCGGACGCTCCTCGGCAGTACACGGCCGCTTGAGCAACGGGCGACGGAGGTAGGCGATGGGGCTGCGACCGACGCACCTCGGCTACGCCTACCAGGACCTGCTCACGGCGCTCTGTCTCGTCGACCTGATGCTTGGCCAGGCGACGACGGTGGTTGTGGACACGAAGGCGTTCAAGGGCGATCTGTTCGACGACGTCACGTCGGAACGGGGGTCCGGAGGCCGCCAGCGCCTCCAGATCAAGCACACCACCCATGAGCGTCAGCTGACGTCCGGCAGCTTCACGGGCGACCGCCGCGGCCTGCAGTTGGACGAGATCGTCACCTCGATCGACAAGGATCTGCAGGACCACCCCGGTACGTCCTACCGAATCGTGCTGCGCGACAAGGAGCCGCAGGAGCCGGACCTGACCGCGGTGCTCATGCGGGTGGACCCGGGCGCCGACCCAGGCCCGGTCCTGTACGGCCTGACCAGCACCCGCATGCGGTTCGATGCGGAAGCCCTGCTGGCAACAGACCCGTGGCGATCCACCCTCGCCGACATCGACCACGACGTCCTGCGACGCGCCTGCGACGCGCTGGTCGTCGACGTCGGACTGCCCCCCTGCTCGCTCGACATCCGCAACCCAGGCCCGGCAGAACAGGCACTGCTCCGCCGGGTCGCGGACGAGCTTGGGGCCGGTCGTCCGCCCAACCGGCACCGGACGCCGGAGGACGTGGTGCTCTCTCTCATCGAGGCGGCGAAGGCGGCGCGCAGCATCAACGGCACGGTTATCGCGCGCGACCTAGCTCCGCGGCTTGACCTGGCAGTGGACTTCGGCGCCGTCCACGAGGGCCACCCGGTGGACAGGACCGTCGCCATCGCCCGGCCGTCTGTACTCGACATGGTGGTCGCGTACGTCGACGAGGTGGCGAAGGAGGGTGGGTTCGTCGTCGTCACCGGCGCCCCCGGCGCCGGGAAGTCGTGGCTGTGCGAGCAGCTCGCCGACCGGCTCGGCGATGAGGAATGGCTCGTCGCCCGACACCACTGCTGGCTCGGCGCGGCCGACGCGCAGCGCGGCCAGCGAGTCCTGACCGACGTCGTGATCGGCAGCCTGATCCACCAGCTCGAGACACTGGCACCGGCCGCAGTCGCAGAGGTGCGCCCCCGCTTCGCCGCGACTCGGGAGACGCTCGCCGCCGCCGTCGCCGCAGTACGACATACCTCTCCGGAACGCCCAGTCGTCTTGATGGTGGACGGGCTAGACCACGTCACGCGTGTCCTCGGCCGCACCGACGGGGCAGCCTTCCGAACCCCAGAAGATCCGGCGCGCCTGCTGGTGCACGAACTGGCGGAGCTCGAACTCCCCGCCGGTGCCGTGCTGCTGCTCGCCAGCCAGCCGGGTGAGCACCTCACCCCAATCAAGGGCACACCCCTGACCGTCCCCCCGCTGAACCACAGTGAGACGCGATCCCTCGCGGAGCGGCTCGGCCTCCTGGCGGCCTTCGGCCCGGCCTCGGTTGGACGTGAGGACGTCGGTCGCAGGGACGCTGCCGTCGACCTGATCTACGCCCGCTCCAGGGGAAACGCCCTGTACGCCACCTACCTGTGCCGCCAGGCCATGGGGCCGGCCCCCGGCCTCGACGGCGGAGCGCCGCAGGCAGCCTCGACCGTCGACCCGCTGGACCGGCTGCGGGAGGTGCCAGCCACCGCGGACCATCTCGATGACTACTACCGATACCTCGTGCGGGGGCTCACCGACGGTCAGCGCGCCGCCGTCAGCCTGCTAGCCGTCTGCGACTTCGCTGTCACGCCGGACGAAATGCGGGAGATCTTCCCTCAGTTCGCGCTGGTCCCATCGGCTCTGTCGACCGTTGCGCCCATCGTCACCCAGCAGCCCGGCGTCGGCGGTCTGCGCATCCACCACGAGAGCTTCAGCCGCTTCCTCCGAGCGGAGGCCGATGCGGCCGGTGTCGCCGAGGTCCGCGCGGCGGCTGCCGCCTGGCTCATGGGCCGCGGGTTCTTCGTGGACGCCCGGGCGTTCCGCCATCTACCCGAGCTCCTCGTCGAACTCGACCGCGACGACGACCTGATGGCCCTGATCGGACCGGACTTTCTGTCCCGCGCGATCGCCGGACTGCAGCCGCCCACGGCCATCACGCATGTCCTCGACCTCGCGGCGCGGCGCAGCGCAGCCCGCCGCGACTGGCCGGCCCTGGTCCGTCTCGTCGAGCTCCGAGGCGCCGCCGACACCTACGAGGCCGACGGGATCCCCGAAACCATCGTCGACTACGCCGATGTACTCGTCGCGCTCCTGGGCCCCGAGACCGTGGCCGCCAGGCTGCTCTACGAGGGCGTCCCGACCGTGC
Organism: Blastococcus sp. SYSU DS0510; assembly: GCF_054050835.1. Taxonomy (NCBI): domain Bacteria; kingdom Bacillati; phylum Actinomycetota; class Actinomycetes; order Geodermatophilales; family Geodermatophilaceae; genus Blastococcus; species Blastococcus sp. SYSU DS0510. The sequence goes on from NZ_JBJHAC010000016.1 coordinate 79,661, forward strand.
CTGCTCGGTGGGGCCTGCAGCTGTGCGCCGCGGTTGACGCCGCCGGCGCCGCTGCCCCGTGGGACACGTACCTGACCGCCTGGGAGGAGACCCAGGACCACGACAACGTCCACTACGGCCGCGACAGCGACCATGACCTGCACCTGGCGGTGCAGCGGGGCCGACTGCGGCTCCCCGGACGCACGGACGACGAGCAAGACACCCACGATGCCGACGAGGTCAGGCCGGAGGGCATCGCGGGGCGCCTCGCGAACCACCTGGCCCAGGACAACCTGCCGCCCCTGCCGCGCCTGCTCGACGTCCTCATCGACGGCCTCGGTACGGCAGCGCTGTTGGACGCCGCCCGGCTCATCGACGACTCGACGCGACGCGCCGAGGTACTTCTCCACCTCGCCGACGTCGCGGCCGCTGGCCAGCACGACCTCCCGTCTCCACGGGCACTCGCCACCGAGGCATGGGACTGCTCCCCCGGCACGGACCCTCTCCGGATGCTGTGGCACGGCGTGCCCGCCCCCGACCTCGCCCCAACCGTCCTCGGATCCGACATTGACGCGACGCTGCGTGACGGCACGGCCGAAGTGTTGCGCGAGAGCAGCGTTGACCGGCCGGCCGTCGTCCGACGATGGCTCACGCAGGTCAGGCTCGCCCGTGAGGTCGACCCGCAGGCGCCCACGCGGCTGCTGCCGGACCTGGAAGGTGTCGGGTTCTACCGCGCGTGGCTGCGCTTCACCGTGAGTACCGTTGGCCTCCGGCGCGATCTGGACGCTGGCACGATCCGTCCGGACGCCGCGTCTGCGGCCGTGCGGGTCGCCCTCGACCGGCTCTCCGAGTCAGCACAACCTTTCACAGGTCGCCCCCGCGCCTCCGACCTGTGGTCCATCCACGGGCCGATGCACGAGGTCCTCGAGGAGGCCGTCGCGCTCCTGGCTGAAGCGGACCTGGAGCCGGCACTCGTGTCGCTGACCGCGATCAGCGACGGCACCACCACGACCACGAACCTGGGAACGAACCCCTCCGGCCCGCTCATCACCACCGACCTGCTCGCGATGCTCAGCCGCACGGTCGACCGGACGGGCGCCGCCGTCGTCCACCGGCTCACGGACCAGATGCGCCGCACCGAGTTATCAGGAGGCACGTACTACCCGCAGCTCGCCGCGTTCGAGCTGGAGATGGCCCGCATCAGTCTGACCGCGGGCGACCGCGATGAAGCACTCCAGTGCTGGCAGCGGGCCTCGCACTACATGGCCTGCTACGGCAGTCACAAGGACGGCACGATCTACGAGCTGCTGAATCCGTTGTCCGACCTCACCGCCGCCGACCCTGAACAGGGGCGCCGCAGGCTGGCCCGCGTACGCCGCCTCACCTACCTGGTCCGGCACCACACCAACGGGCGCGGCACCTCACAGACGCCCATGGACTGGTGGCGTCAACTAGCCGACCTCGATCCCGAGGCCGCGGCGGCGCTCGCCGCGGAGGCTCTCCTCTCCGAACCGGGCCTGGAGGATGCCCGAGCCGACGCCGCACACCGGCAACTGGTGTACAGCCAGGCTGCTGACGCCGATCCGGTCATCCTGGCCGCTCTACGAGTTGCCGCCGGCCCCGGCGGTCGTGACGTCGACGGCGATGTAGCGCTTCTCCACCGGCTCCATGCGCTCCCCACCGACGACCCGGCCCGGGCCGTCGGCGTTCTCCCGCTCCTGGCGAACGCGATCACCGCCACATACGACGACCAGCCGCTGATCCACGCCTCCGAGGCAGAAGGTCCCGAACCCACAGCAGCCCTCCGCGACGCGGCTCACCGGCTGGGCGGTGATGGGCCGTCGCCGGAACCCCGCATGGCCGGGACTACGCGTCGCTCCCCCTGGGACAGCCCTGTCCGCCCCAGCCTCTCCCAGGTCCTGCAGGCCGTCCAACGCCCGCTGCTACCGCCGGGCGCTACGGGCGCGGTTGACGCCATCCGTGATCGCGCGACGAAGCCGTACAACGACGATTCCGCGGCTCCACGCTGGGCGGCCGACGCAGTGGTCAACGCAGTGGGCTGGCGGCTGCTGGAAGTGGCCGCCGACGACGGCCAAGAGGCCGCCATCCGGCTGCTCCACCGGATCACGGAGGAGTTCGGCCCTCTGGCTGACACCAGCGTGCTCGCCGAGATCGCTGCTGGGCTCGATCTGCGGCGCGACCTCACGTCAGATCCGCTCGACCGCCTGGCCAGCGCCGCCTGCTCGCTGGCCTTCACCAAGATCCGGGGTGGCGGCGGTTGGCTCACGTTCGCCGGCCGCGACCGTCCGGATCTCTGGCGGCGCGCCGTCGAGCTGGACGCCGACATGGCGGCCACCATCCTGGCCGACCAGGTCCTCTCCGCCATCGAGGGCAGTCGTTATGGAACCCGAGGCATCACCCAGGCACTCGTCGCGGCGTTCGCCGCCCAGTCCCCCGATCCAGCCAGCCCCGGCCCGCGCAGCGCTTTCGCCTGCTGGGACACCGCCTTCCAGGTCATCGCCCACCGGCTCCCAGGCAGCACCCCCTACGACGACGCCGAGACGTATGAGCCCGCGACGGCTTCTGTCTCCCGATCGACCACGGACGTTGCGCTGGCCCGCCTCGCCCTAGCGATCGTCGCCATGCCGACCCGCGCCGACCGTCGCCGGGCCCTGGTAGCCGCGACCGTGCTGCTCGCCGCCCGCCCGGCCGAGGCACAGGCCGCGACTGCACGCGTCCTCGGCGCTGACCTCGGGGCCGGTCCCCTTACATGGCTGCTCGCCGTCGTCCGCGAGGGTCTTCGAGACGCACCCCTGACCCACGACCTCGCCGCGCAACTGACCGTCCTTGCCGGCGGCGACCAGCTGTCCGTACGGGCACTGGCCGCTGAGATCTTGGCGCGGGCAGGTCGGCCGGTCCCCGCCCCTCCGGCCACGGAGGCTCACCCGACTCTTCGACGGGCGATCGCCGACTCCCTCACCGACAGGCCCCGATGATCGACCACGCGAAGGCCATCGCCGAACAACTCCTGGACGAAATCCTCAGTGACCGGCTCACTACGGCTGGTGCTGCCCCTGGACTGCGTGAGGCTGCCATTGCCTTAGCGGTGGCGGCGCTCGAGACCGACGACTTCGAGCAGTTGATCCGCGAGCAGCTCCAGCAACTTCGCCATCCGAGCAGCACGGCCATCCCAGACGCGTACCTGGCGGACGAGGCCGTCGTCGAGAATGCTCTGCAGCGCGCTGCCGCGGGGATCCGGCTGGCCATGGCACAGGGCGGGCGGATTGTCGATGCCCCGGCGTTCGAGCGCCGCGCCGCCCGCCGCCTAGCCGACGACCCCAGACTGGCCGTCCGCGCCGAGCTCGCCCGGATCCCGCGACCACTGACCAGACCGGAACCGCTGCGGTGGTCGCTTCCCCCCGCGCCGTGGGCGGCCAACGATCGCGACGACACGATGTGGCCACCGCCTGGTTCCGAGGCGGCCGTCGGCCTGCGCCGCCTCCCGGGAGGATCCGCCGCGCTCGCACGCGTCGACGGGGGGCCCCATGCCGGGTGGACCCAGATCGCCCTCATCGAGCGTCACAGCACGCCACCACATCGGTACCCGGACCGACCCGCTCGCACCATGGTGATCATGGCGGGACTGGAAGTAACCGACACGGAGCCGCCTGAAGGCTCGCTGCCGTTCTCGTCGATGCCGTGGCGGTTCTGGACCGTGCCGATTCAGCGCGACGCCAGGATGGACGCAGGCAGGGCGGCCGCGGCTCTTAGGACCGAGGACTGGCCCGTAGCGGCCCTCAGCGAGGAGCCTCGGCGAACGATCGGCCTTGGCGAGCCGCCGTTCCTGTTCGTGCCCGCCCTACCCCTCATCGTGACGCTGGATTTGGAACCGACGCCGGGCATCTGCGGGTTCAGCCTCAGCGATCGTGCCGGTCCGGCCCTCGTCGGCCGCCTGTGGCGCGGGCACCTTGTCCACGACGGCAGCTACCAGCCGGCCTTTCCCGCCGTGGAGGGATCCGACCTGCTCCTGCGCGGGGACCTCTTCGAGCAACTGCGCGACATCGTGGCGGAGACCCGAATGCGAGCCGGCGTGTCGGTCAGCTACCACACCGGACGCGGAGCCACCGACGTCACGGACTAACGCCAGTTCGCAGGCCTCCGCGCCCCGCGAGCCCGCACTGGAAGCGCGCTACCGCAGGTCGTCAACCAGTGATGTCAGCAGCATCTCCTCGTGGACGGCGATCCGCTCGCGACTCATCGCCAGGGCCAGTTGCTCGTCCCACGGGGTCGGCGCAGGCGCCCCGGTCAGCGTCAGTCGCCCGTCGGCCGGCAGGTCGGCGACCGCCGCCCTGTAGTCACCGGCGCACATGCGCCACAGGGCCACACCACGGCGGGCCAGCCGGGCGGCGATTCGGATCCCGGCCCAGTCGAAGTCACCGTGGTAGGTCACGTCCGCGCCTGCGTCGACGAGCTGGGCGAGCAGCAACAGCCCGGCCGAGGCGGGATTGCCGGAGAAGCAGACCAGCGGGCCGGTGGCTCCGGCGCGCGCCGCCGCCTGTAAGACCTGCGGATTCTCGCAGGCGAACACCCGCTCCCCCGCCGTCGCCGGCGCCTCGACGGCCGCGCGCAGCTCGTAGAGGGTCAGATGGGTGGGCAGTCCCTGGTCGGCGCGCTCCCGCATCATCGCCGCCCACCGGCCCGGGCCGGGTGGCTGCAGGCCCCACACGAGCACGGTGCCCGACACCTGGTCGGTGGTGACCCCAACGCGCTCCCACAGCGCGCGGCGCTCCGCCGGGGTGGACGGTGCCGGCTCCCCGGTCGCGGCGGCCACCGCTCGCAGCAGCAGCGCGGCGGCCAGGTGGCCGTCGTCTAGACCGTGCGCGTCTCCGGTGGTCCGGCCGGCGAGCTCGGCCAGTTCCCATCGCGGCTCGACCAGCTCGGCCGCCCCGGTCAGTGGCGTGTCCTCGGCGAGCTCGGCCAGCGTCGCGGTCGCCACGCCGACGGCGGAACGGGCCGCGCCAGCCCCAGCACGGGTGAGCAGCCCGGACCGGCGCACCCCCTCGGTGAACGTCGGCGCCCACCCTGCGGTGATCAGTCCGGCGGCGGCCAGCCCGGCGTCAAGTTCTGCCCACACCGCCGACCAGGCTGCATCGCGCTCCTCGCGCGCCGCCGTCCGGTCGATCAACGGCCCCCCGAGCGCGGAGGCGATGGCGACCAGCCCGGCCGCGGCGGCCGAGGACCGCAGGGCGCCGTCGAGGGTCTCCAACCGGATCCGGACGACACCCGGCGTCACCCGTCGACCGAGCAGCCGCTCCAGTCGACCGGCGCCGTCCGCATCGAGTTCGACGGCGACCGTGCCGGACACGGCCAGCCGGTTGCGCTCCAGCCGGTCCCGGACCCGCTCCCACAGCGGCGCCAGCGCCGGGTGTGCCAGCCAGCTCTGGGTTCGCTCCGGCAGCACCGGCGCCCCCGCGGGCGGCAGAGTCATCGCGCCACCCGCAGGTGCTTTGTGTGCCCGTCCCAGAACACGTGCGTGGTCACCGCCGCGCCGCCCTCCCGGCGGCGGACCTCGTAGATGTCCAGCTCCGGCACCTGCCGGTAGGTGCCCCACAGGTTGTGCCCGGTCATCGCGAAGTCGATGTCGAGGCGGACCAGCAGCCCCATCAGCACCCCGATGGTGCGGTTGTCGACCTTCGCGAACGCGTCGTCGAGCACGATCAGCCGCAGCGCCCGGGAGATGTCGGGCAGTCCGGACAGGTACGCGTCGACCGCGGCAAACAGGGTGATGTAGGAGACGAACCGGGTCTCGCCCTGCGACAGCTTGCTGCGCTTGCTGATGCCGCGGTCCTGCCCCGGGCCCGGGCCGAGGATGCGCACGTCCACCTCGTACCAGGAGCGGTAGTCCAGCGCCGCCTTCAGGTGCGCGGCGTACCCGGCGGTCGCGTCCAGGGTCAGCTGCTCCTCCACCCGGGCGGTGATCAGCGCGATCAGCTCCCCGTCCTGCTCCGGAGTGCGCATCTCCCCGGGCAGCCCGACCAGCTCCCGGATGCGGGCCAGCGGCGACCCGTCGGGCACCGCCAGCGACCAGTTCACCCGCACGCTGATCCCGTGCGACGTGCGGATCGTCGACAGGCTGGCGTTCATCGCGTCGACCAGCTCCTGCGCCTGCTTGATCCGCCGCTGCAGCTCCTCGGCGACCCCGCCGAGCACGAACCGGGTGAACACCTCCCGCTCCCGCTCGGTCAGCGCCGTGCGGCCCTCGGCGACCCGCGCGGTCAGCGTGTCGTGCGCCGCGGCGACCGACCGCGGCCCCGAGGCGTCCACCAGCTCCACCAGTAGCACCCCGTCGGCGACCGTGGTTAGCACGTCGAAGGTGCCGGTCAGGTCCGACTGCAGGGCCTGCACCGCGCGCCCGGCGGCGGTCTGATCGACCGCTCCGCCGCGCCCGACCGCCGCCGCGGTCAGCACGGCCCGCGCCGCGGCCTCCACCGCGGTCGGCTGCACGGCCACCGGATCGGCGGCCGGTAGCTCGGGCAGCTGCACCTCGCCGGGCAGCGCCGCGGCGACCAGGCCGGGCAGGTCGGCGACCCGCCGCAGCCGTAGCAGAGCCGCGGCCAGCGCGGTGCGGACGTCGGCGGCCCGCTGCTCGGCGGCCGACGCCCGGGCCGTGGCCTCCCCGGCCTTGCCGCCCAGGTCACCCTCGGCGTCACGCGCCTTGCCCAGCTTCAGGCGCACCCGGCCCCGCTCGGCTTCGGCGTCGGCCAGCTGCTCGCGGATGGCCGCGACGTCCTCCCCGACGCTGGCCCGCAGCGCGACCAGCTCCGCATCGGCGGTGTGCCAGTTCAGCCAGTCCGCAGCCGCGATCTCCTCCGCCTCGGCGCGGCCGGCCGCGTCCGCGGCCGCCACTTCCAGCGCGGCGGCGTGCCGGGCCAGCTGCGCGGCCAGCTCGGTGAACCGGCCGGCCAGCAGGTCACAGCCGGCCGCGACGTCCCGGGCCTGTCCGGCCACCACGGCCAGCGCGTCGGCGTCGGTCGGCAGCCCGAACGCCCGGCACGCCTCGACGTGCCGCACCGACGCGGCACGCCACTCCGTGCGCAGCCGGTCGGCCTCGGCGCGGGCGGTCCGTGCGGTGCGGTCGGCCCGCTCGGCCTGGCGTGCCGCGACGGCCGCCTGCACCCGGGCCCGGGCCAGCGCCGCGGTCCGCGGCGCGGTCCGCAGCTGCGCGACCAGCCCGGCCGTGGCCGCGGTCAGCGCCTCGGCCTCAGCGGCGCGGACGACGTCCTCGGCATCGAGCTGCTCCAGCCGGGTGGCGATCTCGGCCAGCCGCTGCGCGCGGGCCGCGGCGCGGGCCTGCGCACCGATGTGCCGGGCGACGGGCGCGGTGTGCTTGCCGTGCAGCGGGCCGTTGCCCCAGGCGCCGTCGCGGCCCACCCACACCGGATGTGCCGGGTCGTCCAGGCCGATCCGGGCCAGCACGTCGTTGAGCACGGCCGGGTCCAGCGGGCTCGCCGGGTCGGCGGCCAGCGCGGCAGTCAGCGGCCGGTCCGCCGTTGGGCCGGCCGCGGACAGCAGCACGTGCCCGTCGGTGGCGGTGAGCGTTCCGTCCGGGGTCAAGTGTGCGGTCAGCAGCCCGGCGGCCAGCAGCGCGGCCTCCAGCCCGGCCTTCTCCGTCGCCGGGGCGTCGTCGGCGGCGAGCGGCCCGGTGAACTCCACCGCGTGCCACAGCGGCACGCCACCGGCCGGGGCGGCCGTCTGCCACGGCGGCGCCGCCGGCGCCGGATCCCGCTCGCCGCGCAGCTCCCGGGCCTCGGTGCCAAGCTCCTCCCGTTCGGCGTCGGCGGCCTCCTGCCGGGCGCGCAGTTCGGCCCGGTCGTCAGCGATCCGCTGCCGGGCGGCGGCCGCGGCGTCGTCGGCGGCCCGGTCCAGCTCGGCCAGCTGCTCCTCGTCGTCGGCCTCGCCGGTCAGCGCGCCGGCGTCGGCGAGCAGCGGCCCGACCGCGGTGACCGGCCAGTCCACCGGGCCGAGCGCCGCGGTCGTCGCCGGCGCGCCCACCCAGGTCCGCCAGTCGGCGGCGAGCGCGGTCGCGGCGTCGTCGCGGGCGTCGGCGGCGTCGACCGCGTCGGCCTCGGCGGTCTCGGCCGCGGCCCCGGCTCGCTCGGCGGTCTCCTCGGCGCCCTCCACGCGGCGCAGCTGGCCGGCCAGGCTGCGCGCCGCGGTCAGCCGGTTGCCGGCCTGATCGGCGCGGGTGCGCGCGGCGGCGGCGACGTTGCGCACCGATCGGGACACCTCGGCCGGGTCGGCCGGGGTGACCGTCAGCGTCTGCGGCTGCGGGCGGGGCACCGGGCCGGGATCGGCGTCCGCGGTGGTGCGCACCGTATCGGTCCGCGGCGGCGGCTCGGCGCGGCCGGCGGTGACCGCGGCCGGCAGCACGTCGGCGGACATGCCCGCCTGCGCCATCAGCGCGCCCAGGTCGGCCAGCTGCCGGGCGGTGCCCTCGGCGTAGCCGGCCACCTCCTCGGCCCGGCCGTCGGCGGCGACGACGCTGCGCGCCTCGGCCCGCCGCGCGGTCTCCGCCGCGCCCAGGGACCGTTCGGCGGTGCCGCGGACCGCGGCGACCCGGCCGGCGACCTCGTCGAGCTCGGCGGCGTCGGCGTAGGCCTGCGAGCCGCGGATGCCGGCGATGGTCCCGTCCAGAGCCCGCTCGGTGTCCTCGAGCTCTTCGCGGGCGGTGCGCGCCTCGGCGTGCCGGCGGGTCAGGTCCTCCCGGCGCTGCACCGCGTCCCGGACGTCGCCGTCCCGCTCGCGGACCACCCCGGCCGCGGCGCGGGCGGCCTCCGCGGCGTCGCCGAGCACGCCGGCGGCGTAGCGCCGGTAGGTGCCCAGGAACGTGGCCACGTGCGCCGCGTCGGCCTCCAGCTCCCGCTGCGCGTCGCGGGTCTCCGACAGCCCGTCCAGCTGCTCACCGGCCGCGCCGAGGGCCGCCTCGGCCAGCGGCGGCAGCGAGTCGGAGACGATCGAGGGCAGCAGCCCGGCCTCGATCTTGTTGCCGACGTCGGGGTTGCGCAGCACGTGCAGCAGCCGCAGCAGCCCGGTGAAGCGCTCCTTGCCCAGCTCGCCGGGCAGCCCGAACACCTGCGCGCGGACCCGCTCCCGGTGCTTCTCCGGCGCCTCGGTCAGCGCGTCGGCGCCGATCAGCGCCGACAGCTGGTCGCGGGACAGCGAGTGCCGATTCTGGTCGATCAGCGGCAGGCCGTCCCCGACCCGGCGGTCGGTGAGGAAGTACCAGGCCTTCGCCTCGGCGCTGGCCTTCGAATAGCGGATGAACACCCCGACGGTGAGGTACTCGTCGCCGCCGCCGTCGGCCTCGCCCTTCAGCTCCAGCCAGAGGTAGCCGACCCGGTTGGTGCCCTCCTCCCGGAAGCCGGCGCTCATCAGCTCCTCGAGGCGGACCTTGCCCTGGCCAGTGGCGTCGATGCCGCGGCGGTCGGCGTCGAAGACGAACGGCAGCAGCATCTCCAGGGCTCGGCTCTTCCCGGCGCCGTTCGTGCCGCGCCAGATGACCCGGCCGCCGGAGAAGGTGAACTCCTCGTCGTAGTAGAACCAAACGTTGACGATGCCGCCGCGGTGCAGCCGCCAGCGGCTGGGGAACCGCTTCGGCGGGGTCTGCTCGAGGTCGTCGTACTCGTCGGCAGGTGCGGTCAGCGGCAGGGTCATGACTCGGTCGTCCCGTCGGTGTCGATGTCGGTCTCGGTGCTGTCGTCGGTGCTGTCGGTGCCGTCGGTGCCGTCGGTGCTGTCGGTGAACAGGTCGGGGTTCGGGCCGGCGCCGAGGTCCGAGCCGTCCCGGCCGTCCGGGCCGAGCCGGGTCTGCGCGCGGGTGCGCGCCGGCGGGGTCTCCACCACCGCCCGGTAGCGGGCCGCGGCCGGGTGCAGCACTAGCCCGTCGGGGGTGCCGGTGGCCAGGCTCAGCCCGGCCAGCACGCCGACCGCCTCGGCGCGCAGCCGGTCGGGGTGGGTCACGTACTCCGCGCCCCACGCCCTGCGGTGCCGGCCGGCCAGCGCGGTGACGACCTCGTCGACCTCGTCCCAGTCGCACAGCAGCCCGGGCACGCTCCGCCCGGCCACCTCGGCGGTCCGGCCGCCGGTCGGCGCGTGTACGCGCAGCAGCTCGTCGACCAGCAGCAGGGCGGCCTGCTTCACCGTGCCCGGGCCGGGGAACTCCGTGTCGGTGACCTGCCGGTCGGGGTCGTAGAGCAGCGCGCCCTCGGCGCGGACCTCCAGCAGCAGCCCGAAGTTGTCCTCCAGCAGCCGGGTCAGCTCGGTCCGTTCCCGGCTCAGCGCGTCCCGTTCGGCCTCGGTGAGGTCCTCGCGGCGCACCAGCGGGTTCTCCACCAGCTTGCGGCGCAGGCTGCGCCGGGGCTGCTCGACGAGGTCCGGGCCGGCTGTGAGCAGGTCGGCGGGGCCGGCCAGCGGCGCGAGGCTGCGGGCCAGCAGGTGCGGCAGCAGCTGCCGGTGCACGGTCAGCAGCGCCTCGTCGTGCCGGTCGCCCCACGCGGCGACCGACCCCTCGGTTTCCTCGAGCACGCCCCAGGCGATCAGCTGCCGGAACGCGGCGACCAGGTGCCGCTGGTCGGTGTAGCTGTCCTCCAGCGTCACCCCGGCCCGCGCGGCGTCGGCGCGCAACTGCTCCACCAGCCCGCTGATGAGCACCTGCTCGCCGATGCCCGGCGCGAGCAGCGCCGCGCACAGCAGCGCCACGTGCGCGTACGTGCGGGCGGTGAACTCCCCGCCGGAGGCCCGCCGGGCCGGGCGGGCCGGGGCGTCGTCGGTCAGCGGCGCCTTGATCAGCCGGGCGAAGCTGGCCTCAACGACCAGCGGATAGCCGAGCAGGGTCGCGAAGGTGCTCTTCAGCGCGGTCGCGTGCCGGCGGACCAGGGCGAGGGTCTCCGGGGCGTCGGCGGCGGTGAGGAACGGGGAGCGCAGCAGCGCCCGGGCGGCGTCGCGCCGTTCGGCGTCCACGCCGGCGGTCATCGGGCTGCTCATCGGCTCAGCCCTCCGATCCGGTGCCGCGGGACGCGGCGAGGGGGACGACGGTCAGGGTCAGGCCGTGCACGTGCAGCTCCCCGTCGGGCGCGGCGATGACGGTGGCCTTCCCCGGCGTCGGCTCGGCGCGCAGCACGAACCCCAGGTCGTCGTCGGTCCAGGTCAGCGCCTCGGTGACGTCCTGCCCGGCGGCGAACATCTCCCCGAGCCGGTCCAGGACCAGGTCCCGGGCGGCCGGGGTGAGCTGGGCGCCGACGAGCCGCCCGGCAGCGACCAGCTCGGCGGCCGCGGCGCGGTCCCGGGCGGCGTCGGCTTCGGCCTCGGCGCGCAGCAGCTCCCGCTCCGCGCTGGGATCGGGCACCCGGGAGGTGCGGCCGCGGGCGGCGCGGTCGCCGCGCTCGCGCAGCGACACCGGCACCGGCACCGGGTCGGCGTCGAACCAGGAGGTGGTGGCCTCGCCGGCGCCGCGGCCGGTGATCTCCTCCGGGCCCAGGACGACGTGCCGGGCCGGGTAGGCGCCGAACGCGGCAGCGAACAGCCGGTGCGCCTCCTCCGGGCCGGCCTCGGCGAACCAGCCGGCCAGCCGCAGCAGATCGGTGCGCCGGGAGACACCGGTGCCGGCCGCGGCAAGCATCCGCTTGGCGTTGGCCAGCAGCTGCGCGAGCGCCTGCTCGGCGGCGGTGCGCAGCTGCGCCGGACCGGACCGGCCGGCGTGCCCGGTGTACCAGGCGGCGAACTCCTCCCAGTCGCTGCTCACCCGGCCCGGGGACCGCTCGGCGGCCGACCCGTCGGGATTGGTCATCGTCGGCAGGCTGTCCAGGACGGTCAGCAGGGTGTCCAGGTGTCGCTCGAGCAGCGCGAGCCGGGCGGTGACCACCGGGGCATGCCGGGCGACGTCGGCGGTGATCAGGTCGACGTAGGTCAGCAGCAGGTCCTTGAACCCGGCGTACTCCTCCCCGGCCAGGTCGTAGCGGGACAGTACCTGGTTGAGGTAGGCGTAGAAGTCGGTGACGCTGTCCTTGAACAGCTGCTGGCTGGTGAACACCGAGGTGACGTCGGCGGCGATCGCGTCGGCGTCGGGCCCCACCTCCGACGCGTCGGTGATCTTGTCCAGGATGCGGTCGAGACGCTCCACCATGTCACCGAGCAGCTCCCGGGCGACATCGCGGACGCCGCTGGTCGCGCGCAGCAGGTCGTCGACCTGCCGGTGCACCCGGCCGCCGAGCTTGGACGCCTGGTAGCGGGACCGGGACCGCAGGAAGTCCGCGACCGTAGCGACACGGCTGTCGCGCACCGAGCGGACCAGGTTCCCCCACTCCTCCAGCTGCCCGCAGCGGACCGCGACCTCCTCGGCTCCGACCGGCAGCCCGCGGGCGGTGAGCTGGTCGGCGACCTCGGCCGCGGCCAGGTCGGCCAGCAGCGTCTCGGTGAACAGCCGCATGATCGCCAGGTACTGCTCGCGGACCCGCGGATCATCCGCTGTCGCGTACCGGTACAGATCCAGGCGATCGAGCTGGACCGCGCCACCGAGGACGTCGGCGCCCTGGTCCTCGTTCGTGGTGTCGGTGCCTTCGGTCATCGCTCCTCCGGGTCCAGGACGTGCTGGTTGGACGGCCGGAGCAGTGAAGCACCAGGTGGAGACAGTCCTGGGCGGTCAGACGACGGCATCGAGCCGGTCGACGGCATCGAGTCGCCCTCGGAGGCGCCGCCGGCGCCCTCCCGGCGCGTACGGCGGGGGCACGGGTGAAGTACTCCCCGGTCCCGGGGACATCCGGAGCGTCACCTGGTCGGGTGGGGATGTTGCCGGCGTTGGCCGGGCAACATCGGTGATCTTGATGCGTGCGCCACGGCGCGCGGGCTGCGATCGGGTTCCGCCGCTGAACGACAGCGGCCGACCCGAGAGGACGAACGCAGTGACCGAGGACAACCAGCACCCGCAGGAGAACGACCTCGGCAACGGGGAGACCGGCACCACCGCAGCACCGACGGAAGTCGGCGAGCAGGAGCCTGACGCGATCGGCAGCGAGGATGGCCGGGACGCCGTGGACACGGAAGCACCGGCGAGCCCGAGCTACGACGAGCCCGCCGCTGCGCCGGCGCCGCCAGCTCCTACCGCGCCGCCGTCCCCCACCGCGGCCGGTGAGCCCGGTCAGCGGCGCATCACCCGGCACACCACCACGTCCACCACGCGCACGGAGACGACCGACGAGACGGTGGTGGAGACAATCGCCATCGCCCCGCCGGTGTACGCCGCACCCTCCGGCGAGCACCCGCGGCCGGTGGGCTGATGACCGCCCCGGCGACGACCAGCACAACCGCGCCGTGGTGGCTGGCCTACCCCGACGTTTGGGCGGCGGAGCAGGCCGCGCTCAGCGCGGCGGGCGCCAGCTGGTCTCGGGAGGCCACGCAAGACGCCGTGGATCCCGACGATGGACCCGGCGCTCCCCCGCTGATGGTGCTGAACCTGGACTGGCCGCACCCTGCGGCACAGCCCGGTGACCCGGCCACCCTTCGGCTGAGAGTCGACTACCCGGTGGCGTTCCCGTGGTTCGCCCCGCAGGTCGTGCTACCCGAACCGCTGCCCGGGCTCTCCCGGCACCGCAACCCGGTCACCGGCCAGCTCTGCCTGCTGGCCGACCCCGCCGACTGGCAGGCCGGCAGCACCCTGGCCGCGCTGCTGACCGTCCAGCTGCCGCGGCTGCTGACGGCCGGCCGCGACCCCGGCGCCGCGCCGGCGACGCTGGCGTTGGAGGCCGGCGCGGAAGCGGCCTGGACCCGGGTGCGTCTGTCGCTGGGGGCGCTCCTAGTCGACACCAACTGCATGCCGGCACCGGACGTGCCCGGCGGCTGGGCGGACGTGGTCACGGTGAGCAGGACCGTCGCCCCGGTCTCCGCCCTGATCAGTCTCCTGGACGCCGATCAGAGAGTGCTCTGGGCGGGCGACGTCTTCACCGGGCGCGGCGCCCGCCGCATTCGCTGGGTCCGCCTGCCCGACGCCCCCGAGGAGGGTCTCGACGGCGCCGAGCTGTGGGGGCGGGCGGCCGAGCGGCTGACCGAGCTCCCCGGGGATGACGGCGGCGGAGAGGAGCCGAACGCCGTCGCGGTGCTGGTCGCGAGTGAGGGCCCGGACCGGCGGCCGCGCGAGGAGTGGTTGCTGCTCACCCGCGGCGTGCCCAAGCAGCGGAGCCTGGAGGCGCTGTTCGAGCCGGCCGAACCGTCCACCGACGACGTGCCGCCGACTGAGCTCGGTGGTGGGCAGCTGTCTCTGTTCGACGGCGACGGGGCCACGCTGCCGGCCACCGAGGCGCCGGCGAACACACCGCCGCGCTCGCCCCGGGTCCGGGTGCGGCGCAGGTACGCGATCGACCGGGACGCGATCACCGCCCGGCTGCCCGGTGACACCAGCCGCCTCGCCGATGCCGCGGTGACCGTGGTCGGCGTCGGCGCCCTCGGCGGCCCCGTCGCCCTCGAGCTGGCCCGCGCCGGCGTCGGACGACTCAGGCTCGTCGACGGGGATCGGCACGACCCGGCCACCGGCGCCAGACAGCTCCTGACGCTGCGGGACGCCGGCAGCCCCAAGGCGCTGGCCCTCGCGCTGTCCCTCATCGACGTCAACCCCCATCTGCACCTCACCACGGGGCTGGGCCATCTCGGCGCCGACGACGGTCGGGAGCTGCCCGGGCTGGCCGCCAGCACCCTGGTGATCGACTGCACCGCCAACCCCGCCGCCAACCGCTACCTCGCCGCCCACCTGGGCGTCACCGGAACCCCGCTGCTGATCGCCTCGGCCACCGCCGGCGCCTGGGGAGGCGCGATCACCGCGCTGCCCGCCGCCGGCGGCGGCTGCTGGGAGTGCCTGCAACTGCACCGCGATGCCCGCACCGTGCCGTGGCCACCCGCCCGCCCCGACGCCCAGCTCACCCCCGTCGGATGCTCGCACCCGACCTACGAGGGAGCCTGGACCGACAGCCTCGGCCACGTCGCGCTGCAGACCGCTCGCACCGCCATGGCGCTGCTCACCTCGCCCGCCGGCACAACCCCGGCGTCCGGGAACCCCTACGGGGACCTGCAGGTGGTCACCCTCTACCGGCGCGGTCGCCCGGTGCATCCCCGCTGGCAGACACGCCAGCTGACGGCTCATCCGGCCTGTCCGCTGCACCAGTCCCGTCCCCGCCGGGAATCGCAGTGACCGACCGGGCGGCCGAGCTGTGCGACGTCCTGCAGCTCTGCCTGACCTTCGCCAACTCCGGATCCCCGGAGCGGCATGCAGCGGTCATCCGTGACGGACGGGCCGCCCTCGAGGAACTCCGGCAGCTGCTCGCCTCCCGGCAGTGGCCGCGGGTCGTCCGCGGCGGCCTGCCGCCCGGTCCGCACTTCCTGCAACTCGATGACCGAGCGCTCACCGGCCTGCTCGCCGACATCCAGGACGCGCACGGGGAACTTCAGGAACGCCTGCACACCGCCGAGGCACGCCTGCGGGACTGCCAGGACCGACTGCAGGCCGCACTCTCCGCATCGTCGAACGACACCGACCGGCCCGGGGACAACCCGTGACCGAGCCACCCCGCGACCGGTCCGGACACGGGCGGTCGCACGACGACGGCCAAGCCAGGGAGCCGCAGGTGGTCATCCGGCTCCCCATCCCCGGCCCGGTGACACGGACGGCGCCCCTACCCGGTGCGACCACCATGCGAGTGGTGACCGAAGGCGCCGTCTACCAGCTCGACGCGCGATCGATGACCGCAGTACGGCTCCGCCGCGACGGCAGTCACCTCCGCCGGGACGGTGAACCCCTGGTTCTACTCAGCTGGCCGGAACCGGTCGTCGGGCGCGGCATGGAGCTGCAGCTCCTCGTGCGAGAGGACGGCCTCCCGACAACCAGGTTCACCAGCATCGTGAGACGGGTCGAGCGGTGACCGTGCCCGCGCCGAGCGAGATCACCCGCCGAGGACACGGACGCGGCAGCGAGGCAGGCCCGGAGCCCTGCACCGGACAGTCTGGTTGTCGGTGTCGGGTTGCACGATGCGCGCCGTGGGCAGCGCACCGGAGGCGCGGATGACCGCCGGTGGTCACCGGTGGCGCTGGCAGAAGCGGCCCCACGGTGCCATCGAGTGGGTCGCACCTGCACCGGGACAGTTGGGCGCCGACGGCGGCACGGTCACAGTGAGTCCGCCCAGCCCCTATCCGGGCCGCTGCCCGTCGTGCGGTCGGCGTGCCCACCTCCGGGTCCCTTCCTCGCGCTACCCGTGTGCACGCCGTTCAGCCCGGTGGGAAAGGGCTGCTGCCGACCCCATGCGACCCAGACCATCGCGGCGAGGTGGTCGAGCTGGGCCGACGTCGCCGCCGCACACGCCGACGCGGCCGGCGAGCTCCGCGAGCGGCCGGACAGGACGGAGTGGGACGAGCGGACCGCTGCCTACATCGAACATCGCGGCCAGTACGCCGGCTTCCTGGCCGCCGCACCCAGCGACTCCGCACGCCGCCTCGCACTCCAACTGTGGAGCGGCGACCCGCCCCGTCTCAGCGTTGCCGACACCGCAACGATCGTCGCCGCCGTCCTGACCGAACCACCACCGCAGACCAGCCAACTGCGCTGACCTCAGCCGGCTCTTGCCCGCCGTACGGCCAGCGCCGGGGACCACGGTGAATCCGGCGCAGCCTCGCGTCGGCGCCCCGTGAGCAGTTGCACGGATTTGGCACGGAAGTTGCTCCTGCCGATTGTTGCGTCGCTGCCAACCGTTGCGTGAGCTGCCAGGAGTTGCTCGTGCCAATCGGCAGCGGGCGGTTGATGGCCAGCTGAACACCGGGGAGCGTCGGCGGGCGTCGGTACCGTCATCCAACAGGCGAACAACCCATGGGTGGAGGCGGATGTGGCAGCGGCTGACGTGGGCCGATCGCGGATGAGCACGCCCATCGAGCCGGGGGAGCTCGGCCGGCTCCGCGACGACGGCCTGGCCGCCGCCGGCGAGTACACCGCGCTGGCCGCCGTGGCTTCCCGCCAGGGCGGGGACCGCGCACTGCAGCTGATCGCGGAACGCGCCGACGACGCGACGGCGTTCACCTGGTGGTGGGCCCTCGTGAGCCAGGCCCCTGAGCGGTTCACCAGCGCGCGGCAGCTGGCACCACAGCTGGCAGTGCCGGACGCCCTCACCGGCGCGGTCACCGCACATGTCCTCGAGAAGCTGACGCAGCGCGACCGCCAGCAACCCTCGGGCGCCGCCGTCAGCCGCGCGGAGATCCTGCGCCGCCTCGACGTCACGGCACCCTGGGTGGTGTCCCTGGCGCATGAGGTGGTGCGGGATCCCGCGGATCGCGCTGCCGAGGTGGTCGACGCTGCCCTCGACATCCTCGGCGCGTCACGGCGCCCGGAGGACCGCGTCGCGGTCTTCGACCTCGCGAACCTGCAGCACTACTCCAAGCGTGGCGCGGTCCTCGCCCGGCTCAGAGACCCGGTCGACGCCGAGGAAGCCCGCAAGGTCGTCGAAGCCGTCGCGGACATGCGGGGGCGCGGTGCCGATCGCACCGACTGGGAGCCGGTTGCGGCGCTGCTGAGCCGGCTCCCGGTCCAGATCACGACGGAGTTCCTCGCCGAGCCCTTCCCGCATGGGACGGGCCGACGGACGCTGCTCGAGGCCGGGCTGGTCACCAGGCTCGGCGCCGCACGGCTGCGCGAGGTGCTGACGGGACTCGATCAGCCGGCCGTCGTCGAGGAGCTCCTCCAGCACGCCGCAGGCGAGCTGCCGCAGGCTGATGTCGCCGCCTTCTCGGCATGGGCCCACGACCGCTACCCCGCCGCGGTGTGCGCGGGCTTCCGGCGGCGGCTCGCACAAGGCCTGCAGAGCGCCCACATCCGCGGCGAGGAGCGCCGCCGCCAGGCGCTGGACGGGCTCTGGGCGAGCGCGCTCGCTGGCCAGGACGCCGCCGCCGTCGCCGACGAGCTCGTCGCTGCCACCGAGCCGGCTGACCTTGCGGTTCGTGCTGCTGACGTGGAGACGGAGCGTGCCGCCCGTCAGCTCGGTGCCGCCGCCGCCAAGATGCTCGCCGTGGACCTGCCCCGGCCCGCCGATGAGACGCGCGTCGGTGAGCTCGTCGCTGCCGCGGCGCGCGCAGCCCGCGCGTTGAGGCCCCACCTCGCCCCGGACTTCTTCGCCGGACTCATGCGGGCCGCCACGGACACGCCGGCGATGGCCATGCTGCGTGGCGATCTGCTGGACGCGGTGCTCGAGGACCGGGACGCCATCGCCGCCTTCGCCGCTGAGGGAGGGCTGGCCGTGCTCACCGCTCACGCGGCGCGCACCCCCGACCATGCCGCGGCAGTGCTGCTCGCGGCACGGGCGCACCTCACCGCCCAGGACGCCAGCGCACTGCTCGGCGCTCAGCCCGGCCGGCGGGAGCGGCGGCGCCCGTCGGACCCGCCCGTGGAGACGCCACCGGCGGGCGTCGACTGGACCACAGCAGACCCCGAGACGTTCCTGCAGATCCTCGACGTGGTCAACGCCTGGCCCGAGGCCGTGTTCGGCGTCCTCTCGCGGGCGCTGGCAGCGCTCGACGAGCCGGAGGCGCGACACCCCTCCGCCGTGGTCCTGCGCGCGCTCCTCGGGCACGCGGAGGGTCACGGGCTCGCCGACCAGCTGGGCGAGGACACGACCGAGCACATTCGCCGACTGCTCACAAAGCAGCGCGACATCGAGGTGCTGCGCGCGGCCTGCCGGTGGATTCGCCGGCTGGACCTGGACGCCGACGGCGCGGACCTCGACCGGGCGCAGCTGGTCCTCGCCGCCGACAGCAGCCGCGCCGGCCGTCAGCCCGACCTCCGCGCTCTGCGCGGGGAGCTGGCGGAGCGGCACGCGCAGCTGGCGCAGAACCAGGGGCTCGACACCGAGCAGCGGATCGCGCACCTGCGCACTGCGGCCGACCTCGTCGCGGCCAGTGCTCGCGCAGCCGCCGTGCTCCTGGCGGCGTCCCCGACCACCGACATCCGCCTGGCGGCGGCTCGCGTCCTCGCCGAGACCCCCGGCTCCCCGGAGGAGCACGGAGTCCTGGCCGACCTCACCGCCGCGGAGGACCACGCTGAGGTCGCCGAGCTGCTGCAGGTGGCGCTGCACCGGCTCACCTCCGGCGACGCCGGCGAGGCCCTCCGCAACCTCGCCGAGCTGCTCGACCTGTCAACCACCGGCCTCGACCCGGACGTGCTCATCCCCGACCCGAGGCACCGGGACCGGTTCGCGGAGTGGGTCGACAAGGCGCGGGCACGCTCAGCCAACAGCCATGACCCTGGCGCCTTCATCGAGGCGGCCATCAACGTCGCCGACCAGATGGTCGACCTCGCAGTCATCGCTGGTCACGACGCCGGGCACAACGTCGCTCTCAGGGCTGAGCAGGTCGACGCCCTGCGCTCCAACGCGGCGAACCGCCCCGATGCCGGTGCCCTGGTCACCCAGCAGCAGCGCATCCAGCTGTTCCGGTGGTTCCCGACCGTGGCCGCGCTGCGCGAGAAGCGTGCCGCGCATCCGTCCCGCCTCGGGACCACCGCCCCACCCCGCTTCGTGCCCGACGACCTGGTCGTCGCCCGAGGGCTGCTCCGCGACATCACGGGGGGATGGATCAGGGACATGCACGACAGCGCCCAGCGAGGGGCGGCCTCCGCCAAACCTGCGTAGCGCGCGAGCGGCGATCAAACCCACGCAGCGGACCCGACTAGCTCGCCGTTGCGGAGTGGCGCGACACCGCGGCGCCGGAGCTCCGGCGGCGGACATGGCGTCGGTCGAGGATCTTGCGGACGGCGCTGAAGCTGCGGTCGGTCAGCTCGGCCAGCTCGGCCAGCTGGCGCCGGCTCCGCCCGGCCGCGTACTGCTCGACGATGAATGCCTCAAGGCGCGCCTGCACCGCCGGGTCCGGCCGGAAGCTGGCGGTGCCGGCGAACTCCGGCAGCGGTCGCAGCTGCGGGCGACGGGTAGGGCATCGCCGCACGGTAGCCAGGTCGACCGGTCATCCGCGTCCCCCGGCGAGGTGACCGATCCCCGGGCCTGGTGTCGTGGTACCTACGCGGCGGGCTCGCCGCGCACGCCCGCCGGCCAGCTGGAAAGGCTCTGGTAGTACTGCTCGGCCTCGGGTGTGGCCGCGTACTCCAGAAGGTTGCCGACCTTCTCGGCGAGCACGTCCCGCACCTCCTCCGGCGTGGCGAAGAAGAACTCCCGCCGGGGGTTGGCGTGGTTGAGCCGGCGGGCCGCGAACGCGTTGTGCAGCTCGTTCTCGAGGGTCACCGCGTCGTCGGAGAAGTACAGCGCGTGGATGTCGAACGGGAACGGGACCGATGCGTCGCCCAGCTCGCGGATGCGGTCCAACGGCTCCAGCCGCCGAGTCATGCCGATCTTCACCACCGTCTTCCCGAACGCGCCGATGTTGCTGATCACGTACACGTAGCCGGCGCGGATGTTGGCCGCGCGGTAATCGTTGAGCTCGATCGCGGCATCGATCTCGGCCAGCCGGTTCTCGATGTCGGCGACGTCGGCCACGCCACCCTGCGCGCGCAGGGTGGCGAGGGTGTTCAGGTAGTGCGCGCGCTCCTTGTCCAGCTTCTCCCGCTGGGCGGCCAGCTCCTGCTCGGCCTTGCGCTCCTCGCGGAGGCGCTCGCGTTCCTCGCGGGCGGCCTCGCGCTCCTCCTGCTGCTTGAACAGGCAGTCCGCGGTCAGCTCCAGCTCGGTGATGCGCAGCGCGTGGTACTCCGGCGAGACGCGCATCTCCATCATCTTGCCGAGCCGGGCGATGGTGGCTGCCGCCGTCTCCAGCCGCTTCGTGGCCGCGGGCAGGGCCCCGGCGCGCAGGGAGCGGACGCAGTTGTCCGCCTCGGCGTTGTATGCCCGGAGCATGAGCTTGGAGAAGTCGGCGGTCATCCGCCGGCCGGCGGCCAGGGAGTTGTTGTAGGAGAAGCGGTCGGAGGCCTCGATGGCCTTGCCCGCCTTGACGAGGTCCTTGATCTGCTCGCGCAGCTCGGTGAGTCGCTCCCGGTACAGCTCCGCGTTCTCCAGCGGGTGGTGGTAGTGGTAGATGCCCACCTGCTGCAGCAGCCGGGCGTCGTCGAGCTCGACGAAGTCGTCATCGCCGGCCGGGCGCTCCTGGGCCGCCCGGCTGTTCGCCTCGGCCAGCTGCCGGCGAAGCACCTCCAGCTCGGCCTCGAGCTCGCGCACCCGGGCGTCCCGGGCCGGCGGCAGCGGCGCGGTGGCGGGCGCTGGCTCGCCGACCGGCTCGGCAGTGTCGCTCGCCGGGGACGGTGAGGGGGTGGCGGGCTCAGCCAGCTTCGCAGTCGAAGGGGCAACGGCGGCCGCGGCGGGCGCGACCACGTGCTCTGGCTCCGGCGGCGCGGCGACCGCCGCAGGGTCGACAGGCGGCGACGGCGCCTCGTCGGGCACCCAGAACGCCCATCCCGGGGGCGCCGGGGGCCAGCTGGGCTCGGGGGTCCAGCCCTCGGGCGGGACCCAGCCCGGCGGCGGCGTGGGCCACCCCGGCGGGGCGTTGAAGCGGAATCCGTGCATGGTGAGGCCCTCGCTCCGTGGGTCGGTCAGTGCGCCCGGACGCCGGGGGCGAGCTTGATCGGCGTGAGCGCGTGCGGGTTCTTCGACACCACCGCGCCCAGGTGGCGCAGGGTCTCGGCCGGAGCGACCCTGCGCAGGTCGATTTCCTCGAACGTGGCCCGGTCGACGGCGACGGCGACCAGCGGCGTCATCGTGTCCTTGCCCGTGGCCGGATCGACATGGGCGACCGAGCCGACCAGGGAGATGCTGGTGACGTTGCCGCCGCGGTCGGCCTCCCACACCTCGTGCAGGGTCCGCAGGGTCATGTTGTTGACCAGGGCGGCGTAGCGCTCCTTCTGCTCCTTCTGCGTCTGCGAGCTGGATGTGATCTCGTCGCTGGCGCGGACGTACTTGTAGGCACGCACGGTCGGCAGGTCTGTCGGCGCGGGGAACTGCAGCTGGATCGACAGCTCCTGGGTGTCGGCGTCGTAGCTGTACTCCGGCGGCCACGGCCACTCGGCCGGGTAGATGGAGTTGCCGAACACGATGCCGAGGTACTCCTCGACCGCCGCCGGCGTGCCCTGCGCGAGGTCGCGGATGAGCTCGTCGAGCTCGGCGTTGGACTCGTCGACCTCCCGCTGGCGCTGGGCGCACTCGTCCTCGTACCGGGCCCGGTCGGCGGCCAGGTTCGCCTGGCGGGCGTCCTCGGCCTGCTTGTGCTCCGACAGCTGGGTGAGCTGCTGCATCGGGACCGCGGCCGCGGCCTGCTGCCACTGCTGGTACGCCTGGGCGTGTGCGGCTTGCGCGGCGGCAACGGCCTCGGCGTGCTTCTTCTTGCCGCCGAAGACTGCACCGACACCGCGGGGCGGCTCGGGCTCGACGTACACCGGCTCCGGCGGGACCTGGGTCGGCGCCGGCGGCGGGATGGGGGTGCTGTGCCGGGACTCGAACGGCGGGTGCTCGGCGACCTTGCGGAGCTTCTCGAGGTCAACGTAGTCGTCGACCTCGAGGGTGGCGGTCAGGATGTTGTCGATGTCGGCCAGCTGCAGCGCGAGTTCGCCGTTGAGCCGCTCGACCTCGGCCTCCTGGGCCTTCTTGTGAAGCAGCTGCCGCTCGAACTCGGCCACCTTCGCCTCGTGGTCTGACTGCGCACGCAGCGCCTGTTCAACGTGCCGCTGCGCCCTCTCGGCCTCCCGCTGTAGCAGGGCCTGGGCACGCACGGCGGCAGCCTGATCGCGCTGCCGTTTCTTCTCGGCCACCGCTGCCTGGTGGGCCATTTCGGCGAAGAAACCGCGCCTGCGTGCCATGAACTACCTCCGACGATCCCCGTGTCGATGTGCAGTACTCGGCAGGGCAAAACGCCCACGTGCCGGAACTGCCCCGCAGCGTAGGCGACGACTACGACGGTCTGTAGCCGCACGACGACATCGCGCACCAAGTAGTCGCACCGTTCCTTGCTCCTACCCGGTGCCGTCCTCCACCCGCGCCTTTCGGCCAGGTGCCGACAGCCGCCGCGGTACGGGTTTCCGGGCCTTCGGCCGGGCCGGTCCCGGTGGACGTCGACCAACCGGCGGCTCGCCGGCCCGCACCAGCACCTCAACTGCGCTCGCAGCCGCGCGGCCCTGGTGTGGGTAGGCAGCACGGTCTCGGGGCTCCCGGAGGGCGCGACGACAGGGTGGCCGCTGATGGGCGGCCGAACACCCCGCAGAGGCCCGGGCTTCCAGCGGGTCGACTCCGGTCGGTCAAGGCGGCGCGACGCCCCACGGCGCTGAGCCCCCGTTCGCGAACGGCCCGGTGAACTTGCCCCTCCCGCGCACAAACCGGACGCGGGCACCGGCGTCAGTGATGTGGGTGGTGAACCACCGGTGGTCACGCTGGCGGGCACCGGGCCGATCACTGGGCTGCCTGCGCCGCCGTCGCAGCCGTCTTGGCCAGCATGCCGGACAGCAGTGGGATGGGCAGGTAGGACGGGGTGCGGTACGTCCATCCGGAGGGGCCCCGGCGCCGGGCTCACTCCAGCCAGGTCGCAGTCCGGTGCAAGACGGCGGCCATGACGGTCTCTCCCAGCCACCGCTCCCCCAACACGCTGCGGCTCCAGGTCGACGGGGAGACGCCGAAGGCACGGGCGTCCTGGCTGCCGGAACCGGCAGGCCGGGCGGACCGCCACGCCAGCACGAGCGCGTGTTGCACTCTGGCGATCTCCGCGGAGATGCGGTCACCACCGGGGGGCACGAGGACCTGCGCTTGGGGATCTCGGCCGAAGCCGTGCGGGTTCATCAGGTACTCGCGCGGGGTGAGCTTCCGCCGACGGTCGACGTGGTTGCCTCCGGGTCTGATCACGGCACCGGAGGTGCCGGTACGTCGACGCCCGGCATTCGACCATCCCTGTCACTCGGTCAGGTCCAGTGCAGTCGTCGTTGCCCAGCAACGGCTGGGCAAGATCGTTGATCTTGATCTCCTGCCCAGCAGACCGAGGTGCGATCTCCGTTGACCCGCTGAATCGCAGCGGCCGACTGAGAGGACCTCGACGTGCCTGACGGCGTCCCGGCCACCCAGGCCGGCATCACGCCGTTGACCCCACCTGACTGGTGCAAGGCGACGCTCGTCCCGTACGCACGCCGTCCTGGCGCCTGCTTGACAAGCCGCGCGCTGTGGCGACTGCCCAACCCGATCACCCCCGAACGGTCCGCGCCGTCAACAGGACGGCAACACCGGGGTGGACGAGATGGACAAGCAGTCGGACACGGCGATCGCGCGCCGGGCCAGTGGTCGCGCGGCGGCTGTAGAGGCCGAGCTGCGACGGATGCGCAACCAGGAGCGCAGCCGGGAGTGCGGCTATCACGCTCACGGCGATTGCCCGGCACAGCGGCCCCGCACCGACTGTGGATGCGAGCACGCGCCCCGCAACCGACTCGGGCGCCGCACAGGTCCCGGGCCGCTCGACCCGAACTGCCAGCACCCCCGCGCCGTCACCTCCGAACTGGTCACCGGTTCCTGCCCGGCGGAGATCGGAGCGCGAGTCGTCCACGCCGGCTACT
Source organism: Blastococcus sp. SYSU DS0510 (assembly GCF_054050835.1). Lineage (NCBI taxonomy): Bacteria > Bacillati > Actinomycetota > Actinomycetes > Geodermatophilales > Geodermatophilaceae > Blastococcus > Blastococcus sp. SYSU DS0510. Next base: position 104,231 of record NZ_JBJHAC010000016.1, read on the forward strand.
ACGACTGGGCCTGGGAGCAGTGGCCGCACCTCGAAGCGAACGAGGTGTTCGTCTGGCGGGCGATCGTGGCTGACCCGACGCTCGAGGAGGGTCTGGCGCTCGTCACCAGCCAGTGGCGCCGGCTCAGCGAGCTGCGCGACCTCAGTGAGCTAACCCTTGCCAAGCTCGCCGGCAACGCCGCCCAGTTCATCGCCTACTCCCGCGCCACCGGCTGCCACACGCTGCGCGAGGCTGACGACGCCGAACTGGCGCGCGACTGGATCTACGCCGACATCCGCACGGCCGACGGATACGGCCCTCCGCAGCTGCCCACCCTGCACAACCGCCGCGCCGCCCTTCGGCAGCTTTATCGCACCGCCCGCAGCCTCGACCTGGCGGACGGAGAGCCGACTCTGGACCTCGAGCTGCCCAAGCGTGAGTACAACGGTCTGCGAGCACTCCTGGACGAGGAGATCGCCGACTGCCGGTCAGCGTCGATCGAGACCCCCTGGGAGACCGCGCAGCCGGCTGCATGGGCGTTGGCCGAACTCGGCGCGCCGACCGCCGAGATCGCCGCCTTCCGCCCCTGCGACCTGCGCACGGGACGACGCGTCCACCTGCACGGCGGCCCGCACACCCGCCCACGGACCCTCGGGACGTCCGAATGGCAGTGGGAGCAGCTGACCGGTCGTCTCAACGCCCTCCGCCAGCGGGCCGACTTCGACCCGACCCGGCCGCTCGTCTACGGCGGCGACCGCGACGGGCGCACCGACACCAGCCCGGTCTCCGCCGTCGGCCAGCTGCTGCGCGCCGTCCTCGACCGCGCCGGCCTGACCAAGACCGACGGCTGCACGCAGCGCTCGATCACCGCCTGGGTCGGCCGCCGCGCCTATGAGCAGCACGGTCGCATCGAGCACGCGGCCAACTACCTCGGCCTGTCCAGCCTCGACCGCGCTGCCCAGCTCATCGGCCACGACTGGATCGCGGACGCCGAGCCGACCGGGGACGACGCCACGGAGCCCACGCCGTGACCACCCGACACGCCGCGGTCGTGAAGCGGTCGCGCAAGCCCCGCGGCCTGCTGGAGTACTCCGACCTCGAGGCGATGGACGCTGCCCTGACCGCTCCTCATGCCGTGGCCATGTTCGCCCGGTTGCCCGGCGCCAAGGACACCGGCCGCAGCCGCGACTACCCCGAACCCGTCTACCTGGGCTTCGAGCTGGTCAAGGCTGTCTTCAGAAGCGCGCGGCGCACCGAGCACAACCTAGGCGACGAGCAGATCTGGCACCGGTTCCTCGACGCGCTCATCAAGGCCGTGCCCAGCGACCGACGGCTAAAAGCGCTCCGGAACTCCGAGCAGGAACCCATCCGCGCCTTCCACTACCGCTACGCGGCCAGAACCTGGCTCAAGGAGGTGCTGGAGGACCTCAAGGAGGCGTTCCGCGACGCAGCAGCCGAGCTCGCCCAGCAGCTCGGACAGTGCACCGTGGATGGGCCCAGCACGCCGAACCGGCCGCAGCTGTGCGGAGCGACGAAGTGGGACGGGCACGTGATGAAGCCGCTGCACACCCGCCGCAAGCTCGTCGATAAGGAGACCGGCGAGGTCACCGACGTCAAGGGCGACGCCGACGCCGACGACTTCAAGACCGGCACCGGGTGGAAGCACGGCCTCGAGTTCGTCTACGGCCTCACCGGCGGCAACGGCAACGAGTGGAGCCAGGTCGTCGTCGACCTCGACTGGGTCCGCAAGCACGGCCTGGAGGTCAAGACCGCCGAGGAGCGGATGGTGGCCGTCAAGGAGCGGCTGCCTGGGATGGACGCCGTCCTCTACGACGCCGCCATGTCCGGCGAGGTCATCGGCCGGCTGTCCGGCGACCACGGGCTGGCCGTCGTCTCTCCTGTCTCGGCGGCGGCGGCGGCGACCGACGACAAGCCGCGAGTGGAGAAGTCCAAGTTCATCCGCACCTACACCCACCAGCACAACGGCCGAGACTGCCGACACTCCCTGTACTACTACGGCGGCCGCATCGTTGAGACCGGCAAACGAGCCGGCGACGGCAGCCTCCCGGTGCGCGAGCTCCGCTACCTCGGCGCCCGCCGCAAGACCAACCAGGCCGAGCTCGACCGTCGCGAGGCCGAGAAGAACGGCACCCCGTCCACCCGGCGCGCTCGCCGCGGCGGCCGGGACGTTCCGGCCTACCAGTGGTACGCCGAGTACGAGCTGCGGTGCGGCGACCACGTCGACGTCATCCGCGAGCGCACCCTGACGGACCTGAGTGCCGACAAGATCAACCGCAGCGAGAACGTCCGCCAGGTCCCGCCCAGCACCTGCCTGTACAAGGAGCTGTACCCGCACCGATCGAGCATCGAGGGCTTCAACAGCTGGGTCGACGGCCGCTTCTGGCTGCGCCGTGCCCGCTGCAAGGGCGCCGACCGCCAGCAGCTCGAGCAGCTCGGCATGGTCAGTCTGTACAACGCGCTCGTCTGGCGGGCCAACCAACACCAGCTCGCGCCACCGGACGAGCTGCCGACCGCCGCGTAGCGGCCCTCAGCCCCGGCACCAGCCCCACCACCTCGCCCAGCCGCCCCGGCACCGTGCCCGGCGGCGAGCCAGCCTGCCCTGCAGCAGGACCATCGGCGTTCACCGGGCCGCCGAGCCCCCGACCGAGCACGATCACGCACCCCCACGGCCGCCGGACCCACCGCGCGCTACCCTCTACACGGACTGGGAACCCGGTTGATCTTGGCTGGCTTTGATCAACTCGGTTTTGTCACAGTGGCCAGACGGGTTTTGTGACACGTTTTGGCACACAGTCACGCGGGTGTAGCTCAATGGTAGAGCCCCAGCCTTCCAAGCTGGCCATGCCGGTTCGATCCCGGTCACCCGCTCCACGTCTTGACCAGCCCGGATGCCTGTTCGTGCAGCTCAGCCGGGGCGGCACAGCGCCTTCCGTGCCTTAGCGGTGCTGCCCCCTGTTGACCGTTGACCACCGGCTTTGGCCGGTGCTTAAGGCACGGATAAGGCACGGCCTCAGCGGCCCGCCGGCTTCTCCTGGGACACCACCCACACCTTCCCGCAAGACCGTTGCCACCCTCATGGACCACCCGGCCTGTCCTCCCGCACGCCGCCACCGACCAACTCGACCACGCCAACACCCCAATAGCCACCGACGTCTACTTCGGCCGCAGGCTTGCAGCCACGGGCGCCGCCACCGTCCTCGAGGCCCTCGCCACCTAGCTTTCGCCCTTGAGGTCAAGGGGGCCTGGCGGGCGTGCGGCATCGGACCGGGCTCCGCGGAGGATGTCCGGCCTGGCGGGCAGCGCGGTGGTCGGTCCGGCGGTGGGGCCTGGTCGGCAGGCTGATGAGACGCCGTCGGGCGGCAGGCTTTCGTGTGCGCCGTGGGCGGCCCCAGGGCGAGCGGGCGGCAAGCTAGGTTGCGCCGTCGTGCGGCATAGCTGACGCAGCCGTCACCGCTCGCTCTGGTGCCGGGCTCGACGGTAGCGCTGTTCGTCGAAGGGTTGTTGGGTCTTGATCAGGGTGTAGGCCAGGCGGCAGGCATGGCGGGCCAGGGCGATGCGCGCCGGAATGGGTCGCAGGCCGCGGGCGCGCAGCTCGCGGTGGCGGTCGATGAAGGGCCCGCAGTGCTGGGAGAGACCCCAGGCCAGGTTCATCAGCGCGTCGCGGTGTTCGGGCAGTCCTTGGCGGGAGATGGGAGTGCGCCGGTTGATCGTCGAGGACTGGTAGCTGCCCGGGGCCAGGCCGGTGGCGGAGTAGAGGTGCTCGGCGTCGGGGAACCTGTCGATCGGGAGGCTGAAGGCGGCGAAGGCCGCCGCTCGGTTGGTGGCCACCCCGGGCAGGGTGGTCAGCACCTGGCCGTCGGTGCCGGCCAACAGCGCGGCGATCTCGCCGTCGACGGCGGCGATGTCGGCGGTCAACGCGCGCCAGCGGGCCATGCTGCGCCGCAGCCGGGCGGCTCGCGCTGGCGCGTCGGCCGGTGGTTTCAGGCAGGTCCGCCAGCGTTCGATCCAGAACGTCGCCTCGCTGGCGAGGACCCGGCCGTGGGCTCGAGCGCGTAGTGATCGCAGTGAGGGGGGTCGGCCGGCGAAGGCGGCGGCGCAGTCCAGCACTGCCTGGCCGATCACGCTGTCGACCTTCAGTGCCCGGCCGTGTCCATCGGGGGCGGCCAACCCGGGGCAGAGCGAGTGCAACTGGTCGTGCAGGCGCTGCTGTGTCCCGCGCCGGGTTCAGTGGAGGCTCTGAACTGACGCTCCGGCGGGTGTCGGGGCGGGGTTGTGACGGTAGTAGGTGCCCTCGTACTCGGCGGACGGGATCAGGCCGATCTCGCCGTGCAGTCGTCGATGGTTGAACCAGTCGATGTACTCGGCGACGGCGATCTCGAGGTCGTCGATGTTCTTCCACGGCCCCTTGTTCCGCACCAACTCGGCCTTGAACAGCGAGTTGAAGGCCTCGGCCAGGGCGTTGTCGTAGGAGTCGCCACGCGAACCCACCGAGGCGACCGCGCCGGCCTCAGCCAATCGCTGGGTGTACCGGATGGCGACATATTGAACGCCGCGGTCCGAGTGATGAATCAGGCCGTCGACCGCCTGGCCGGCGTGCTGCCGAGACCAGATGCCCATCTCCAGGGCGTCGAGAGCCAGGTCGGTGCGGAGGCTCTTCGACAGCTGCCAGCCCACGACTCGGCGGGAGTGCACGTCGATGACGAAGGCGGCGTACACCCAGCCGGCGAAGGTCCGGCAGTAGGTGATGTCGGCAACCCACAACTGGTTCGGTGCAGTGGCGGTGAACGCCCGATCGACCAGGTCCGGGCGGGTGTCCGGATCGGTCGCCGGCACCGTCGTCCGCGGCCCCTTCGCCCGGCTGATCCCGCGCAGCCCCGCGGCGCGCATCAACCGCTGCACCGTGCAGCGGGCCACCGGATGCCCCTGGCGGTGCAGCTCGGCGTGCACCTTGCGGGCCCCGTAGACGCCGAAGTTGTCCGCGTGCACCTTCTCGATCAGCGTCGTGGTCGCAGCGTCACTGACCGACCGGGCCGAGGGCGGCCGGGTCTTCGCGGCGTAGTAGGTGCTCGGGGCGATCTTGGTGCCGGCGTCGGTCAGGACC